>CAZMKX010000763.1:0-2123 GCA_964566375.1 uncultured Myxococcales bacterium | reverse complement strand
CACCTGCGCCCAGCCCGTGAGGCCGCCCTTCACCTTGTGGCGGAGCATGTAGCCGGGCAGGCCGGCGCGAAACTCGCGGATGAACTCGGGGCGTTCGGGACGCGGGCCGACCAAGCTCATCTCGCCCTTCAGGATGTTCCAGAACTGCGGGATCTCGTCCAGGTTCGTCCGGCGCAGGAACGCGCCGACGGGTGTGCGCCGCGTGTCGTCCGGCACCGCCCAGACCGCGCCCGTCTTCTGCTCGGCGTTCGGAATCATGGTGCGGAACTTGATCATCGAGAAGAGCTCCCCGTCGAGTCCCATGCGCTCCTGGCGGTAGAAGATCGGGCCGGGCGAGCCGAGCTTCACTGCGAGCGCAACCGCCGCGAAGATCGGCGCGCCGAGGACGAGCGCCGCGGCCGACGCGACGACGTCGATCGCGCGCTTCACGATCGCGTTCCAGCCGATCAGCGGAGACTCGATCAGCCGGATCATCGGCAGGCCGTCGAAGTCCTCGATGCCGCCCTGCACGGTGTCCATGCCGAGCAGGTCCGGGACGAAGCGCACGGCCGCGGTCGTGTCGTGGAGCTCGCGCAGGAGCTTCGTCGGGCTCGCGGGATCATTGCGCTCGAGAGCGATCACGACCTGGTCGATCGACTCACGCGACACGATCTCGCGGAGCGCCTCGTAGCCGCCGAGAAACGCCGGCAGATCGCCGCCGAGCCCCGCCGACGACGGGCCCACGAAGCCGCGCACTCGGAATCCGAGCTCGGGATGCCGCGCCAGGCGCGCGTGGACTTCGCGTGCGAGCGTGCCGGTGCCGACGATGAGCACGTTCTGCACGAAGCGGCCGCGGCGGCGGAGGCTGCGCAGCGCGAGCCGAAGCGCCACGCGGAGGCCGATCAGCTCGAACGCCGCGAGTGCCGCGAAGACCGCGACGGTGAGGCGCGAGACCCACTGAAGCCTGCCGAAGAACGTGAGCGAGGCGAGAAAGACCGTGCCCGCGGCCGTGACCTCGACGACCCGGCGGACCTCCGAGACGATCGAGTGCACGCGGTGCCCGTCGTACAGACCGCGCCAGCGAAGCAGGATGTGCCAGGCCGGGAGGATTCCGAGCAGGAGCCACGGGTAGTCCGCCACGTTGAAGCGCTGCGTGGGCTCGGGGAGCAGGCTCGTGCCGAAGCGCAGCCAGACGGCTCCCAGCCACGCCACCGCGACGAGCGCCAGATCGGCGAGCGCGAGCGACCCGCGCATGACTTCGCTGTACTTCCGCAGCACGCCGGGCCTGCGCCTCCTCCCTGCGCGGAGAGGCTAGCGCGCAGCCGCGCGGAGGTCGCGGTCGATCTGCTCGGCCGCCTGGCGGCCCTCGGCGATCGCCCAGACCACGAGCGACTGGCCGCGGCGCATGTCGCCCGCCGCGTAGACCTTCGGGACGCTCGTTGCGTACCCCTGCGTGGCGATCGCGCCGCGATCCGTCAGAGCGACACCGAGTTGTTTCACCACGCCGTCCTGCACCGGGCCGACGAATCCCATCGCGAGCAGGACCAGGTCCACGTCCAGCGTGAAGTCGCTGCCGGGAACCGTCGTCATGTCGCGCCGCCCGGTCGCCGGATCGGGCGGGCCGAAGCGCACGCGTACGGCGTGGAGCTTCTGGACCCGCCCGTTCTCACCCGAAAACTTCGTCGTCGACACGCCCCAGTCGCGCGAGCCGCCCTCCTCGTGCGAGGTGGAGGTGCGCAGGATCTGCGAGGGCATCGGGTGCATCGGCCACGGCGCGTCGTCGGGCCGGCCCTCGGGCGGCCGTTCCAGCAGCTCGAAGTTGTAGACGTGCTTCGCGCCCTGACGGTGGCTGGTGCCGATGCAGTCTGAGCCGGTGTCACCGCCGCCGAGCACGAGCACGTTCTTGCCCGTCGCGAGGATCGCCCCCGCGTCGGGCACCGAATCGCCTGCCACGCGCCGGTTCTGCTGCTCGAGGAAGTCCATGGCGAAGTGGATTCCGTCGAGGTCGCGCCCCGGAACGGGCAGGTCGCGCGCGGCCTCGGCGCCGCCCGAGAGCAGCACGGCGTCGTAGTCGCGGAGCAGGTCGGGACCCGAGACGTCGCGTCCGACGTGCACGCCCGTGCGGAGCTCCACGCCCTCGGCGA
>CAZMKX010000762.1:0-2137 GCA_964566375.1 uncultured Myxococcales bacterium | reverse complement strand
GCATCTCCTCGGGCGCGGCGCTGGCCGGGTCGAGCCCGATCGCGCGCACGTGCGGGACGTCACCCACGATGTGACGCAGCGCGGCGACGAACTCGTCCGCGAGCCGGTAGTGAGAAAGGATGAGTACGCCGATCAACCTTCGTTCCTTCGTACGCGAGCCACGTCGCGGTGGGTCACGCGCACATCAATCTTGCGTTCCCGGAGGTGTCGGTCCAGCGCCGAAGTCACCGCCACCGAGCGGTGCTGACCGCCCGTGCAGCCGAGCGCGACGGTCAGGTGTGCCTTGCCCTCCTCTTCATAGCGCGGAATCAGGAAATCGAGGAAGTCGCGGAGCCGGTCCATGAACGCGCGCGTGCCCGGCGCGTCGAGCACGAACGCGGCGACGTCCGGGTCGAGCCCGGTTCGCGCACGCAGCGCCGGCTCGAAGTTCGGGTTCGGCAGGAAGCGCACGTCGATCATCAGGTCCGCCGACTCGGGTGGCCCGAAGCGGAAGCCGAACGAGACGAGCTCGATCTCCATCGGCGCGGTCCGAGCGCCGCCGGTGAAGTGTCGCGAGATCTGCCGCTTCAGCTCGTGCACGCTCATCTGTCCGGTGTCGACGACCAGGTCGGCCAGGCGCGCGATCGGCACCAGCAGCTCTCGCTCGCGAGAGATGTCCTCGAAGAGCGACCCGCTTCCGCGCGCGGGGTGGACGCGGCGCGTCTCGGAGAAACGCTGCGCGAGCACCTCGTCGCTGGCTTCGAGATACAGGAGCGTCGTCGCGAGCCCGCTCTGCTTGAGCCGGGCGTGGACCTCCGGAAACGCGGAGAGGAAGCTGCGCTCGCGCACGTCGACCGCCACGGCGAGCCGGTCGCTGCCCTCGCGGAAGAGCTCGACGAACGGCTCGAGCAGCACGACGGGCAGATTGTCGACGCAGTAGAAGCCCAGGTCCTCGAGCGCCTTCATCGCGGTCGTGCGCCCCGCGCCCGAGAGTCCCGAGACGATCACGAGCGTCGGTCCGAAGCTCAAAGGTCCTCCGTGCGCAGCAGGGCGAACACACGCGCGTCGAGCTCTTCCGCACCGCTCTTGCCGCGCGCCTTCAGCACGTGGTTGCGCGCGCCCACCTCGACCAGCGACGCGATGTTCCGGCCGGGTGCGACCGGCAGGTGCAGGACTTCGACCGCGAAGCCGCCGAGCTCCTCGCTGCGGCGCTCGAGCCCGACGCGCTCGACCTCGCCCGCGCCCCAGGCCTCGAGCCGCACGACCAGCTCGATGCGCGTCCGCTCGGCGACCGAGCTCGAGCCGAACAGGCTGGGCACGTGGACGATGCCGATGCCGCGGAGCTCCAGGTAGTGACGCACGAGCTCCGGGCTCCAGCCCTCGGGCGCGCCGTGCGCGTCGGGGCCGATCAGCACGACGTCGTCCGCCACCAATCGGTGTCCGCGCATCACGAGCTCGAGCGCGCACTCGCTCTTCCCGATCCCGCTCCCGCCCAGCAGGAGCACCCCCACGCCCGCAACTTCCACGAGGCTTCCGTGGACGCGCACCGGGCCCGGGGACGGCTCCGCCATGCTAGTGCCTCGACTCCTCCTCCTCGATCGCGCGGAAGAGCTCGTCGGTCGACTTCACGTCGCGCAGGTGCGCGCGGAAGGACTCGACGCCGAGCAGGCGCGAGAGGCGGGCGAGCAGGAGCAGGTGCGCGCTGCCCTCGCGACCGGGCGCGACGAGCAGGAAGAAGAGCTGCGTCGGCTGGCCGTCGAGCGAGTCGAAGTCGACGCCGGCGCGCGACAGTCCGAACACCGCGAGCACTCGGTCGAGCGACTCGATGCGCGCGTGCGGGATCGCGATGCCGTCGCCCATCGCGGTGGTGCCGAGCTTCTCCCGCTCGACGAGCATCGCGTAGAGCTCCGCCCGGTCGAGCGCGGGAATGGCCGCGACGAGCGCTTCGGCGAGCTCCGCCAGGACCTCCGGCTTGGTCTGACCCTTCAGGTCGACCAGACAGGCGTCGCGCACGAGAATGTCGGTGAGCTTCATGAGTGCGTCCGCCGGCGCGTCGAGGACAGGATGCGCAGCGCCTCGCGGTACTTCGTGACGGTGCGGCGGGCGATCTGGATGCTCGAGTCCGACAGCATCTCCGCGATCTTCTGATCCGAGAGCG
>CAZMKX010000761.1:0-2146 GCA_964566375.1 uncultured Myxococcales bacterium | reverse complement strand
CCGAGCGGGTGCTCGGCCTCCATGCAGTGACTGATCGAGCTGCCGTAGTGGACCCAGCGCCTCGCGGCGCGGGTCGGTCTCGCGACCTCGGCCCCGTCGTCGACGCGCAGCCCGCGAAGCTCGACCGTCGCGGTCTGCGGCAGCCAGATCGCCACCTCCTTCATGCCGGGCGGAAGATCGTCGAACGCGAGTGTCTCGGGCGCGCCGGCCTCCAAGCGGACGCCGAACGGAACGCGCGTGACGTCGACGACGAGCGTGTTGCCCGAATCGCCGGGCTGCGAGCGCACGTGGTCGCCGTCGACCTCGAGATCGAAGACCGCCGGCCGCCGCGCGTCGCCCTCGATGCGCAGGCCCGTCACCAGCGCATCGAGCGCGATCCGCCGCGCGTCCGTCCGGAACGCGACGCGCACGCCCGAAGTCATCTGGACCATCAGGTCCATGAACGCGTCGGGGATCTGCGCCGCGGTCCAGGCGGGCAGGCGGCGCGGCGAAAGGCCACTGGAGGACCGGCGCAGCTCGAGCGCGCCGATGATCTCGACCGGCCCGCCTTCGAACGGCACCTCACGCATCACGAGCGCTCCCACGGCACGGGCGGCCAGCGCCCGATTCCGCCCTTCTCGACCAGCATCCCCGTCAGCGTCCGTTCCGCGTGCTGCGAGCGCCAGGTCAGCATCTCGCGGGCGCGGTCGAGCAGGACGAGCGGATCGTAGACCTCCGTCCGCCAGCTCGGATCGACTGCGAGGTCGAAGCACAGCGACGAGCCGTCGCCGAAGTGCACGTAGGCGACGCTCTCGGTGCGCGACACCGCCAGGTGTTGGCGTTCGAGGCGCCGGTCCCACGGCCAGACGTGCGGCCCGTGCGGCACCAGCACGAAGCGCCAGTCGAACTCCCAGTGTGCGGCTTTGCGCCACCATGGCGGCGCCTCGCCGCGCAGGAACGGCGTGAGCGGCAGGCCATCGCATTGCGCGGGCGTGTCGACGCCGAGCACGTCGCAGAGCGTGGGGAACACGTCGACGTTCTCCGTGAACGCGTCCACGGCCGTGCCGTGCGCGTCCGGGCTTCGCGGATCGCGCGCGATCCCGAGCACGTGGTACGACCCCTCGAAGAAGCCGCTCTTCCCGATCAGCCCGTGATCGCCGAGATCGTCGCCGTGGTCCGACGTGACGAAGATCCACGTGTCGTCCCAGCGCCCGAGCCGCTCGAGCGCCGCGAACACGCGGCCGAGCTGGTGATCGACCTCGCTCACCATGCCGAAGTACTGCGCTCGCAACCGGCGGATCGCGTCGTCGCCCGCGGGTGCGGCGGTGTCGCGGTTGCGCAGGAGCGCCTCGTGCAGGCGGTGGCGCTGCGGCGCGGGCGGGATCGGCAGCGGGACCTGCGCCGGATCGTATGCCGTCGCGAAACGCCCGGCGGCCGCGTACGGCGGGTGCGGCCGGAAGTAGCTCGCGTGCGCGAACCACGGCCCACGCTGCCGCTCGATCCAGGCGATCAGGTGGTCGGTCAGGAACGCCGACGCGCTGTGCTCGACGGGTCGATCGGGCTCGAGCTCGAGCGCCGCGTCCGCGTTCGCGGGGGACGGATAGCCGAGCTCACGGAGGCGCTCGAGCCAGCCGGACTGGGTCTCGCCGCGCAGATCGAGCGCCACGTCGAAGCCGTCGAGCACCCCTTCGTAGCTCGACAGCCGCGGATCGTCGGGCCCGCTGGCCTGGCGCGGGTCGATGCTCTGGTCGGTGTAGCCGAAGAGCGTAGGCGCATAGCCTGCGCGGCGCGCGGCGAGCGCGAGATTGTCGAAGCGTGCGTCGAGCGGCGTCCCGTTCGCCACCACGCGGTTGTTGAGCTGGTACGTCCCGGTGTAGAGGCACGCGCGCCCGGGACTGCACGGCGACGCCTGGCTGTAGTGCCGCGCGAAGCGCACGCCCTGCGCGGCGAGACGGTCGAGGTTCGGCGTGCGCACGACGGGGTGTCCCGCGACCGACAGGCAGTCGCCGCGGAACTGGTCGAGCGTCACCAGCAGGACGTTCATGCGAGCGTCGCGGCGTCGCCTAGGACCTGCACGTGAAGACGGTCTCCATCGGCACGAGGATTCCGATCGTCAGAATCCCGACCGCGACGCCCCAGAGCGGCACGAAGGTCGTGACTTCCTTCA
>CAZMKX010000760.1:0-2150 GCA_964566375.1 uncultured Myxococcales bacterium | reverse complement strand
TGCGCTCCAGCAGAAAGACGTGGAAGCCGTAGGGCGATTCGATCACGGGCGAGAGCCCGCCTGGCTCGAGCTCGAAGGCGCGGTCGAACGCTTCGGGCAGCTCTCCGCGCGCGTACGGCGGCAGCTCTCCGCCCGCCGGAGCCTCGGGCGCGAGGCTGTTCGCGCGTGCCAGAGCGGCGAAATCCGCGCCCTGCTCGAGCCGCGCGCGCAGCTCCTCGGCTTTCGCCCGTTCTTCGACGACGATCTGCCGGACCACGACCCGCTCGGGCTGCGCGTATTCGGCCTTGTGCTCGTCGAAATAGGCGCGCAGCGAGCTCTCCGGCGCGCGCGCCCGTGGTCCGAGCTCCGTGACCACGATGCGGTCGACGATCATCTCGCGCCGCACCGCCTCGCGGTAGCGCGGGTCGTCGTCCTTCCACTCTTCGCCGTGAAGCGTCCGCAGCCGCTCGGCCAGGTCCGCGTCGCTCACCGTCACGCCGGCTTTGGCGGCGTAGTTCAGCGCCACCTGCTCCGACACCAATCGGTTCAGCTCTTCGGTGACGAGGTCGTCGCGGTTCGCGTCGGGGGAGTCCTCGAGGCGCTGGTCGACGAGCCGCCGGAGCTCCGCGCCGGGGATCTTCGCGCCGTCCACGTCCGCGACCCACGAGTCGTCCGAGCCGCCCGGACCGCAGGCGACCAGACACACGAGAAGGGGAAGGATCGTTCGCTTCATCCGCTCGCGCGCTCCTGAGCCGACGGAGGCTCGCCGGGCTGGAGAAGATCGAGAAGGCCAAAGCTCTCGGCCAGTGCATCCGCCGCCTGGCGGAGGCGGACGCCGAGCCGGCGATCCGGATACGCCCGGATCTGCGTGCCCGGCCGACCGATCACGCGCACGAGCCGACTCGGATCGACCGGCGCGTTCTCGACCAGGCGGATCTGCAGCTCGCCGTTCTTCACTTCCACCGAGAGGACCCCGAGCTTGCGGCAGCGGATCTTCAAGCGGATCACCTCGAGCAGGTTCTGCGCCGCGTCGGGCAGCGCGCCGTAGCGGTCGAGCAGATCGCCGCGCAGCGCCCCGAGCTCGTCGTCGTCGCGCGCCGAGGAGAGCTGTTTGTACAACGCCAGGCGTTGCGAGACCTCGGGCACATAGGATTCGGGGAGCAGCGCCGGAAGCGGCAGCCGGATCTCCGGGTCGATCGCGTCCGACGCCTCCTCGCCGCGCAGCCGCGCCATCGCGGCGTCCATCATCTCCATGTACAGGTCGTAGCCGACCGACGCGATGTGGCCGGACTGCTCGGCGCCGAGCAGGTTTCCGGCGCCACGGATCTCGAGATCCTCGGTCGCGAGCCGGAAGCCAGCGCCGAGCTCCGACAGGTCCTGGATCGCCTCGATGCGCCGCTGCGCGTCTTCGCTGACCTGTCCGGTCGCGGGCATCAGCAGATAGGCGTACGCGCGCCGGTTGCTGCGCCCGACGCGGCCGCGCAGCTGGTAGAGCTGGGCGAGCCCGAAGAGGTCGGCGCGGTGGATCAGGATCGTGTTGGCGTTGGGTATGTCGAGTCCCGACTCGATGATCGCCGTACACACCAGGATGTCGTACTCGCGCTGCATGAAGGCGAGCATGTGTCGCTCGAGGACGTGCGCCGACATCTGCCCGTGCGCGATCGCGATCCGCGCGCTCGGCAGAACGCGCTGCAGGTACTCGGCGATCTCGCCGATCGTCTCGATCCGGTTGTGTACGAAGAACACCTGGCCGCCGCGGCGCAGCTCGCGTTCGACCGCCTCGCGGATCAGATCCTCCGACACACGCGCCACCTGCGTGCGCACGGCCGTGCGGTCGGGTGGCGGGGTCGTGATCACCGACAGGTCGCGCATGCCCGAGTACGCCATCTGCAGCGTGCGCGGGATCGGCGTGGCCGAGAGCGTGAGCACGTCGACGAGCTTGCGCAGCTGCTTCAGTCGCTCCTTGTGCGCAACGCCGAAGCGGTGCTCCTCGTCGACGATCACGAGCCCGAGGTTGCGGAAGCCGATGTCCTTCGACAGGAGACGGTGCGTACCGACGACGATGTCGAGCTTGCCGCTCGACAGACCCTCCTTGATCTCCTTCAGCTGCTTCGGGGACGTGAGCCGCGACAGGCTCGCGATCTCGACGGGCGTGCCCGCGAAGCGCTCCT
>CAZMKX010000759.1:0-2160 GCA_964566375.1 uncultured Myxococcales bacterium | reverse complement strand
GACCGCCGACGTCGCCAAGCCGGCCGAGCTCGACGCGTTCCTGACCGGCGCGCACACGGCGCTCGGGCGCGTCGACGTGCTCGTGAACAACTCGTCGGGCTTCGGCATCAGCGACGACGAGGCTGGCTGGAAGACCGGCTTCGACGTCGACGTCATGGCGAGCGTGCGCGCGAGCTGGAAGGTCGTGCCGTGGATGACGGCGCAGGGCGGCGGCTCGATCGTGCACATCTCGTCGACGTCGGCGCTCGAGGCGGGCAGCCCGCCGGCATACGCGGCGGTCAAAGCCGCGCTGATCAGCCACTCGAAGACGCTCGCCGTGGCACTCGCGCCCGCGAAGATCCGTGTCAACACGATCGCGCCCGGTTCGATCGAGTTTCCCGGTGGCGTCTGGGAGATGATCAAGAAAGGGAATCCCGCCATGTACGACGCGATCAAGGCGTCGATCCCGTGGGGGCGGCTCGGCAGCGCGGAGGAGGTCGCCAACGCCGTCGTCTTCACCGCCTCGCCGCGCGCGAGCTGGGTGACCGGCGTCGTGCTCTCCGTCGACGGCGGACAGCACAAGGGCAATCTCTAGAGCCGAGCGTCCCTCAAGCGTTCACGCGCGCCATCAGGGTTTCCGGGTAGCGCATTCCCGAAGCCGCCCCGCGCGGCATGACCGCCTCGATGCGCTTCTCGTCGTCCGCCGAGAGGCGGATCTCGAGCGCGCCGAGATTCTCCTCGAGATAGCGGCGTCGCTTCGTGCCGGGGATCGGCACCACGAAGTCCGCGCGCGCGAGCAGCCAGGCGAGCGCGAGCTGCGACGCCGTGCAGCCCTTCTCGCGCGCCAGCTCCTCGACACGCGCGACCAGCGCGAGGTTCCGCGCGAAGTTCTCGCCCTGGAAGCGCGGCGAGAGGCGGCGGTAGTCGTCCGCCGCGAGGTCCTCGAAGCGTCGGATCTGTCCGCCGAGGAATCCGCGGCCGAGCGGGCTGTAGGCGAGGAAGCCGATCCCGAGCTCGCGGCAGGTCTCGAGCACCTCGTCCTCGGGGTCGCGCGTCCACAGCGAGTACTCGGTCTGCACCGACGCAATCGGGTGTACCGCGTGCGCGCGGCGCAGTGTCGACGCGCTCGCCTCCGACAGGCCGATCGCGCGCACCTTGCCCGCTTCGACCAGCCGCGCCAGCGCGCCCACGCTCTCCTCGATCGGCGTGTTCGGGTCGACGCGGTGCAGCTGGTACAGGTCGATCACGTCCAGCCCGAGCCGGCGCAGGCTCGCGTCGCAGGCGCTCGCGATGTACGCGGGGCTGCCGTCGAGCCGCGACGTGGTGACCTTCTCGCCGCGGACGATCCCGCACTTGGTCGCGACCACCGCGCGCGCGCGGCGGTCCTTGATCGCGCGGCCGACCAGCTCCTCGTTCGTGTGGGGGCCGTACATGTCGGCGGTGTCGAGGAGGTTCAGGCCGAGCTCGAGCGCACGGTGGATCGTCGCGATCGATTCCGCTTCGTCGCCGGGACCGTAGAAATCGCTCATGCCCATGCAGCCCAGGCCGAGCGCGGAGACTTCGAGCGTTCCGAGGGCGCGGACTTCCATGCGGGCCTCCTTCGCGGATCCGACCCGAACTCTACTCTCTGGAAGCCACCGCGCGGGGAGATTCGTCACCGATCCCGGGGGCAGATCCGCCGCCGCCCTGCCGTCGCCCGATTGCCCCTTTGGCGCACGTAGAGTAAAAACGGGTCGCCGTTCTGGAGGACCCCCCGCGTGCGCTTCTACGAGTACGAATCGAAGCTGCTTCTGGCGCGCCACGGCGTGCCCCTGCCCAAGGGGTCGAAGCTCGCGAAGAGCGCTGACGAAGCGCGCGTGATCGCGGCCGCGATCGCGGGGCCGACGGTCCTGAAGAGCCAGGTGCTCTCCGGCGGACGTATGAAGGCGGGCGGCGTGCTCTTCGCCGACACGCCCGACGCGGCGGCGGCGGCGGCGGAGAAGATCCTCCGGCTCGAGATCAACGGGCACAAGCCGCGCGGAGTCCTGGTCGAAAGTCGCCAGCCCGTCGCGCAGGAGTACTACCTGGGAATCACCTGGGACGGAATCGCGAAGCGCCCGGTGATGATCCTGTCCGACATGGGCGGGATCGACGTCGAGGAGGTCGCCGAGAAGCACCCCGAGCACATCGCGAAGAAGCACT
>CAZMKX010000758.1:0-2162 GCA_964566375.1 uncultured Myxococcales bacterium | reverse complement strand
GATCGTGAACATCACCTCGGCGATGGTGAAGGCACCGCACGCCGCAATGGGTCTCTCGACCGCGGCGCGAAGCGGCCTCACCGCCGTGTGCAAGGGTCTGTCGCGCGAGGTCGCGCGCGACAACGTCACGATCAACAACCTGCTGCCCGAACGGATCGACACCGACCGCCAGCGCTTCATGGCCGAGCTGCGGGTGAAGACCGGCGGCGTGACGCTCGCGCAGGCCTACGCCGAGATGGCGTCGACGATCGCCGCCGGGCGACTGGGCACGCCGGAGGAGTTCGCCGCGGCGTGCGCCTACCTGTGCAGCGCGCAGGCGGGCTTCGTGTCGGGGCAGAACCTGCAGCTCGACGGCGGGTCGTACCCGGGCGTGTACTGACCCTCGGGCGGGTCGCGGGATTCGACTTGTCTGCGATACGCGCCGCCGGCTAGGCTCGCCTCGAGGAGGTCCGACGATGGCCGACGCGAACGCCCAGAGCGAGCTGATGCAGCGGATGATGGCGCAGATGAGCTCCGGCCAGGTGCCCACGGACGTGCCCTCGCTGCGCGCGATGCTCGACGCCTTCGCACCGATGCTCAACCTCGACCCGCCGAAGGTCGGCGCCATACACGAGGACGTGTTGGTGCGCGAGGTCGGCGGTGCGCGCGTCACGGCCGACATCCTGGTGCCGGAAGGTAAGGGGCCCTTCCCCGTGCTCGTCTACCTGCACGGCGGCGGCTGGGTCGCGGGTAGCCCGCGCACCCATCGCAAGCTCGCGCTGCGTTTCGCGGAGGCGGGCTACCTCGTCGCAAACGTCGACTACCGGCTCGCGCCGGAGGCACCCTTCCCGGGCCCGTTCGAGGACTGCGTGTTCGCGCTGCGCTGGGCGGCGGAGAACGCGGCGCGCTTCGGCGGCGACGCGAGCCGGCTGGCGATCGGCGGCGACTCGGCGGGCGGAAACCTGTCCGCGGCCGTCGCCGCGCACCTGGCCGACGATCCGAGCGCGCCCCGGATCCGCGCCGCCCTCTTGATCTACGGCGTCTTCGACTTCGAGGCGCTGCTCGGCGCCGAGCAGGACCCGGTCCTGGGAGATCCCGCGATCGCACGCAAGCTGATGGATGCGATGATCGAGGCGTATCTCGGCGGCCGGCCCGCGCTCGAGCAAATGCGCGATCCGCGCATCTCGCCGCTCCACGCGGCCGCAAAGCTCCCGCCGTCGTTCCTGGTCGTCGGCACCGCCGACCCGCTCCACGCCCACCAGCGCGCGCTCGCGGCCGCGCTCGAGCGCGCCGGCGTGACTCACGAGAGCGTCATCCTCGAGGGCATGCCGCACGGCTTCGTGCAGTACGAATTCCTTCCGCCCGCGCGCGAGACGATCGCGCGCATGACGAAGTTCCTGGACCGACACCTGGCGTAGCGGGCCTCACGCCGAGGCGGAGATGCGCAGCGCGTGCGCCGCGCGCTGGGGAAGCGGAGCGGCGAGGCGGACGATCAAGTCATCGCCGCCCTGTCGATGCTCCACGCGCCCGTCGAAGCCGAGGAAGCGCACGTCGGCGCCGGCCGCGGTGCGCACGCCCCGGATGCAGATCTCGCGCTCGCGCGGCGTGTCGAGCAGGAGCGCGTAGAGCGTGTCGGCATTGCGCGTGAAGCGCACCGGGACCCCTGCCGACGTCGTCGATTCCGCGCGCCTCCAGGGCCGCGTTCCGCGGATCGCCTCGCCGTTCACGCTGAGCCACGCACCGAGCCCGCGCAGACACGCGCGCTGCAGCGGGTGGATGCTCCCGTCCGCGCACGGGCCGACGTTCAAGAGCAGGTTTCCGTTCTTGCTCACGATGTCGACGAGCATGCGTATGACCGCCTCGGCCGTGAGGTAGCTCGAGGCGTCGTCGTCGCGGTTGTAGCCGAAGGAGCTGCTGATCCCGCGACAGGTCTCCCACTTCTCGGCCTGGATCTCGTCGAAGGACGCGTACTCGGGCGTGACGAAGTCGTAGTGGATTCCGGGGGGCTGCAGCCCCGCTCGGCGCGGAAGGCTGAACTCCGTCGTGAAGCGATCGTTGATCACGCCGTCCGGAACACGGTTGTAGTACTCGGCGAAGAGCGCGGGCGTGTTCGCGCCGAGCACGTACATGATGTCGCCCCACATCACCGAGGGCCGGTAGCGGTCGATGAGCTCGCGCCAGTG
>CAZMKX010000757.1:0-2173 GCA_964566375.1 uncultured Myxococcales bacterium | reverse complement strand
TCGAGCTGGTGAAGGTCGAGGTCGCGCGCTCGAAGACCGGCTTCATGAAGCACCTCTTCTACTCGACGGGCTCCGCGCACGAGGCGCTGATCGCGTTCTGGGACATTCACGACAGCGCGATCGGCGACGGCTGGACCGCCGACATCTCGCGCGGGGTCGGATTGCCCCGCGGGCTGAACCACCTGGCATTCAGTGCGTCCGACCTCGACGACATCGCACGCCGCCGCGACCGCTGGCTCGCGTACGGCCGCGACGTGCTCGAGATCGACCACGGCTGGTGCCTGTCGATCTACACCGAGGATCCCAACGGAATCGTGGTCGAGTTCTGCGTGCTGACGCGGCCGTTCAGCGAAGGCGACAAGCAGCGCGCGCTCGAGCTCCTCGCCGAGGCGAACCCGCAGAGCGACAGCGGCTTCGCGGGCCGGAAGCTTCACAAGGCCGCCGACTACCACGGCTGAGCCGCGCGGCTCAGGCCCAGCCGAGCAGCGTGTCCGCGACGAGATCGGGCGCGGTCATCGGCATCAAGTGACCCGCGTCGAGCGAGCGGAACTCGAGCTTCGCCGCCTCGGCGCAGAACTTCTCGATGAACGCGGCCGGAAAGTTGCCCTGCGCCGCGTGCAGGAGCAGACCCGGCACGCGCAGCTTCACGACCTCTCGCCACGGGTCGAAGTGCCCACCTTGCTCGTACACGCAGGCCTCGATCTCGCCGGGGCACTTCAGGTCGATCCGGCCGTCGGGAAGGTCGGCGAACGCGTAGCGCAGGTAGAGCTCGAGCGCGCGCGGATCCCAGTCGCCGAACGTCCCCTTCGCGCGCCACTTCTCCCGCGCCGCGTCGCGCGACTCGAAGACGTGCGCGCGCTTGCGCGCGATCGCCGCGCTCGGGTGCGGAGCGTCACTCGGCGGCCGCCAGCCCGTACTGTCGCCCTCGCGCGGCAGGATGACCGGGTCGACGAGGGCGATCTTCTCGAAGAGCGCCGGCCTGCGCGCAGCTGCCGTCAGCATGCACGTGCCCCCGAAGCTGTGCCCGAGACCGAGCGCGATCCGCTCGACGCCCGCCTCGCGCGCGATCGCCTCCGACATCGCGATCGCGTCGAGCGCGAACTCCTCCCAGGCGTACGGCCCGGGCGGCTCCGGCTTGTCCGAGTCCCCGTGCCCGCGCGAGTCGTACCCGATCACCCGGTACCGGGTCCGCAGCCGTTCCGCGACCAGGCCGAACACGTCCGCGCAGAAGCCGTTCGCGTGGCTGAACACGACCAACGGGCCGGAGCCGCCCCAGTCGACGACGGCGAGGGAGAGGCCCCGGTCGGGCAGGTGGATCTTGTGACGGCGGATTTCGGTCTCGGGGATCACGGCGCCGCATTCTAGGGCGCTTTGACCCGGCGCGCGTCCCGCTGCATGATCGCACCCGCGCCCACCGCGCACCGGGGAGGATTCCACATGAAGGCAGCCGTTCTGCGGGCGATCAAGCAGCCCCTGACGATCGAGGACATCCAGATCAGCAAGCCGGGACCGCGCGAGGTGCTCGTGCGCACGGTCGCGGCGGGCGTCTGCCACAGCGACCTGCACTTCCAGACGGGCGCCTACTTCTACCCGATGCCGGCCGTGCTCGGGCACGAGTCGGCGGGCGTGGTGGAGCAGGTCGGGTCGCTCGTGAGCTACGTGCAGCCGGGCGACCACGTGATCACGTGCCTCTCGGTCTTCTGCGGGAACTGCGAGTTTTGCCTGTCGGGAAGGCCGTCGCTTTGCACGAAGCAGGGCCTGCGGCGCGGGCCGACGGAGCCGTCGCGGCTCATGCAGAACGGCACGCCGATCGCGCAGTTCCTCGACTTGTCGTCCTATGCCGAGCAGATGCTCGTGCACGAGAACGCGATCGTGAAGATCCGCAAGGACATGCCGCTCGATCGCGCGGCGCTGATCGGCTGCGGCGTGACGACGGGCGTGGGCGCGGTGTTCAACACGGCGAAGGTGCCGCCGGGCGCGACGGTTGCGGTGATCGGCTGCGGGGGCGTCGGGTTGTCGGCGATCCAGGGTGCGGCGATCGCCGGCGCGGGACGCGTGATCGCCGTCGACATGCTCGACGCGAAGCTCGAGCTCGCGCGGAAGTTCGGCGCGACCGACACGGTGAACGCGAAGAAGGGCGACCCGGTCGCGCAGGTGCAGGAGCTCACCGGGG
>CAZMKX010000756.1:0-2179 GCA_964566375.1 uncultured Myxococcales bacterium | reverse complement strand
TCCGTTCCGGCCAGATGAGCGTCGCGGTCGTCGCGGAGAAGCCGTCGGTCGCGCGCGACCTGGCGCGCGTGCTCGGCGCCGGCGAGCGCGGCGACGGCTGCCTGCGCGGGAACGGCTACGTCGTCACCTGGGCGATCGGCCACCTGGTGGCGCTCGCGCAGCCGCACGAGATCCAGCCCGAGTGGCGCGCCTGGAAGCAGACGCTGCTGCCGATGATCCCGGCGCGCTGGCCGCTCGTCGTCTACGACAAGACCCGCAGCCAGTTCGAGATCGTGAAGCGCATCCTGAACGACCCCGACGTCGAGCGCGTGATCTGCGCGACGGACGCGGGCCGCGAGGGCGAGCTGATCTTCCGCTACATCTGGGAGGCCGCGTCGAAGGACTCCGCGCGCGGTGCGCGGCCGGTCGAGCGGCTCTGGATCTCGTCGCTCACGCCAGATGCGATCCGCGCCGGGCTCGCGAGCCTGCGGCCCCAGTCCGAGGTCGACGGGCTGGCCGACGCAGCGCGCGGGCGCAGCCGCGCCGACTGGCTGGTCGGCATGAATCTGTCGCGCGCCTACACACTCTCGCGTCGAACGGCGTCGCGCGGCGAGCTCCTCTCGGTGGGCCGCGTGCAGACGCCGACGCTCGCGATCCTGGTCGAGCGCGAGCTCGCGATCCGCGCCTTCGTTCCCGAGGACTACTTCGAAGTCGTCGCCGACTTCCGCCGCACGGGCGCGCCGGCCGAGACGCCGGTCTACCTCGGCACCTGGTTCCGGCCCACGGAGCGCGGCGCGGACCCGGAGGCGGTCGAGCGCGCGCGGCGGCTCCCCGCCGACGGTGAGGAGGCGGAACGGATCGTCTCGCGCGCGCGAAGCGGCCGCGCTTCGATCGAGTCGGTCGACGCGCAGACCCGCCGGATGGCGCCTCCCCCCCTCTACGACCTGACGGAGCTGCAGCGCGCGGCGAACCGCATCTTCGGCTGGAGCGCCCAGCGCACGCTCGAGGTCGCGCAGAGCCTGTACGAGTCGAAGAAGGTGCTCTCCTACCCGCGCACCGACAGCCGGCATCTCTCGGAGAGCGTGGCGGCGACGCTGCCGCGGATCGTACGCGCGATCTCGAGCCCGTACCGAGAGCATCTCGCGCCCGGCACCGGCGAGCGGCCGCTCGGCCCGCGCTTCGTCGACGACGCGAAGGTGAGCGACCACCACGCGATCATCCCGACCGGCACCGCGCCCGAGAAGGCGGGCCTTTCGGGCGACGAGGCGAAGCTCTTCGACCTGGTCGCGCGACGGCTTCTCGCCGCCTGGCACGAGGACCACGTCGTCGCGTCGACGATCGTCGTCACCGCGATCGCGAACGAGTCGCCCGAGCCGATCGTCGACCGCTACCGCAGCCAGGGCAGCGCGATCGTGAACCCGGGCTGGCGCGTGCTCGAGGGCGGAGCGGCCGCCGAAGGAGAGACGCAGCTTCCGGCGGGCCTCGCGCGGGGCCAGGCGCAGGACGTCGTCGACGCCAAGGCCGAGCGCAAGCGCACGCGGCCGCCGCGCCGGCTGACCGAGGCGACGCTGCTCACGGCGATGGAGACGGCCGGCCGCACCCTCGAGGACCGAGAGCTGTCCGAGGCGATGCGCGAGACCGGACTCGGCACGCCGGCCACGCGCGCGTCGATCATCGAGACGCTGATCGAGCGCAAGTACGTGACCCGCGACGGCAAGGCGCTCGCGGCGACGGACAAGGGCGTCGAGCTGATCGCGATCGTCCACCCCGACGTGAAGAGCCCGCTGATGACGGGCCAGTGGGAGGCGCGCCTGAAACGCATCGAGCGCGGCTCGGGCGAGCTCGACGCGTTCATGCGCGACATCGAGGCGTACGTCTGCGAGGTGGTGAAGCGCGTGCGGACCGAGCGCCCCTCGCCCTCCACGACGGCGTCGCCGGGCGCCGCGCCGCCAGCCGAGGGGCCGCAGCTCCCCTTCGCCTTCGAGCGCGAGCGCAGCGAGCCGCAGACGCGGACCGCGCCGGACGAGCTCCTCGGGCTTCTCAAGCGCCGCTTCGGCTTCGAGAGCTTCCGCCCATTCCAGGAGGAGGTCTGCCGCTCGGTGACGCTCGGCGGTGACGCACTGCTGGTGATGCCGACCGGCGCGGGCAAGTCGCTCTGCTACCAGCTGCCGGGGCTCGCGCGCGGCGGCACCACGCTGGT
>CAZMKX010000755.1:0-2180 GCA_964566375.1 uncultured Myxococcales bacterium | reverse complement strand
TCGCTCGAGCTCTGCGCGCCCGCGCGGGCGCTCGAGTTTTTTTCGGTGCCGCTGGGGCTGGGCTGGGGCTTCCGCGCGGGGCGCGCCGCCCGCGACGCGCTCGGCGTTCGGACGCGCATCGTCGGCGTCGTCGCGGAGGGCGCGCCGACCTACGCGCTCTCGTTCGCGGCGGGGCGGCCGGTGCCGACGCCGTCCGCCGACACGCTCGCGGACGGGCTCGCCGTTCGCGTGCCAAACGCCGAGGCGCTCGCCACGATCCGCGCGGGCGTCGAGCGGATCGTCGCCGTCTCGGAGGCGGAGATCCGCGCCGCCATCCGCGTCTTCTTCAGCGACACCCACAACGTCGCCGAGGGCGCCGCCGGCGCAGCGCTCGCCGCGTGCCTGCGCGAGCGGGAGGCCGTCGCGGGGAAGTCCCTGGGCGTGATGCTCACGGGCGGAAACATCGACCGCGCGCTCTACCGCGCGATCTTGTCCGAGGAGGATCCACCGTGCGCCTGACGCTTCTGGGTGTCGTCTCGACCGCGGGCCTGCTCGCCTCGTCCGCGCGCGCGGCCGACGTCGAGGCGAATCCCTGGTTCGTCGCGGGTCGCGCGGCCGTCGCCGAGGCTGCGGCCGAGGTCGGTGGGGTGAAGCCCGCGAAGAACGTGATCCTGTTCGTCGGCGACGGAATGGGAATCGCCACCGTCACCGCGGCGCGCATCCGCGAGGGCCAGCTTCGCGGCCAGACCGGCGAGGAGAATCAGCTCGCGTTCGAGCGCCTGCCGTTCACCGCGTTCTCGAAGACGTACAGCACCGATTTCCAGGTGGCCGAGTCGGCGGGCACGATCACGGCGATGACGACGGGCGTGAAGACCCGCTCGGGTGTGCTCGGCGTCGACGAGAGCGTCGTGCGCGGCGACTTCGCGGCCACTTCCCGCGGGAGCGTGCCGACGCTGCTCGAGCAGGCCGAGGACCGCGGTCTCTGGACGGGTGTCGTCACCACGACGACGATCACGCACGCAACGCCGGCGGGAGCCTACGCACACACGCCGGACCGCGACTGGGAGTGCGACGCGAAGCTACCGCCCGACGCGCGCGCGGCCGGCTTTCCGGACATCGCGCGCCAGCTCGTCGAGCTCTCGCACGGCGACGGGATCGAGGTTGCGCTGGGCGGCGGGCGCGCATTCTTCCTGCCCACGAGCACGCCCGATCCCGAAGATCCGAAGGTCACGGGCGCTCGGCTCGACGGCCGCGACCTCGTCGCGGAGTGGCAGAAGCGAAACCCCGGCGGCGTCTACGCCTGGAAGCGCGACCAGCTGCTCGCCGTCGACGCGAAGTCCACGAAGCACGTGCTCGGGCTCTTCGATCCGAGCCACCTGAAATTCGAGGCGGATCGCGCGAGGGACCCGGGCGGCGAGCCGTCGCTCAGCGAGATGACCTCGACGGCGCTCGACGTGCTCGAGCGCGCGCCGAAGGGCTACTTCCTGCTCGTCGAGGGCGGCCGCATCGACCACGGGAATCACGCGGGCAACGCCTACCGCGCGCTCGGCGAGACGATCGAGTTCTCGAATGCCGTGCGCATCGCGCGCGAGCGCACGAATCCCGCCGAGACGCTGATCGTCGTCACCGCCGACCACAGCCACACGCTCACGATCTCGGGCTATCCGAAGCGCGGCAACCCGATCCTGGGCGTGGTCGTCGGCTCGAGCGGCGAAGCCGCGCCGTCGAACGAGCCCGCGAAGGACCAGACCGGTCACCCGTACACGACGCTCAGCTACGCGAACGGTCCCGGCTACGTCGGAGCGAGCGACGCGCAGCCCGAGGGCTCGAAGCGCCTGCCGCACTTCGCCAAGAGCTCGACGGCGCCGACGAAGGGCCGGCCCGCGCTCACCAATGCGATCACCGAAGACCCGCTCTACCTGCAGGAGTCGACGCTGCCGCTCAGCTCGGAGACCCATGCCGGGGAGGACGTGCCGATCTACGCTGGCGGACCGAGCGCCGCACTCTTCCACGGCGCGCGCGAGCAGAACTACATCTACCACGCGATGGCAGCGGCACTGGGGATCGCACCGAAGTGAGTGCGGACGCGATCGTGATCGGCGGCGGCGTCGTCGGCACGGCGAGTGCGATGTATCTCGCGGAGCGGGGCGCGCGCGTGATCCTGGTCGAGCGCGGCGAGATCGCGTCCGGCGCGTCGTACG
>CAZMKX010000754.1:0-2181 GCA_964566375.1 uncultured Myxococcales bacterium | reverse complement strand
GCGCCCGGCAGCGCGCGTTCGAGCTCGGCCGGCGGCGTCAGGAAGAAGTAGCTCGGGCGCGTGGTGTGCACCTTTGCGATCCGCCGGCCGACGAGGAGAGGCGAGAGCTTGCGGCGGGTGACCTCGACCTCGGGCAGCTCGGGCATTCCGGTAGCTTCCTCTGCGGCGCGAAGCCGCGCTAGGGTCTGCGGCGCGATGCGGGAACGGGTCTTCGGAATCGAGACGGAGTACGCGCTGATCTTCCATCCGCGCGGGACCCTGCGCGCGCGTCCCACCAACCTCGAGCTGTACCGCCGCTTCGAAGGCGCTCTGCTCGGCCGCGTTCGCACGCTCCCCCACGGCTTCTCCTGGCTGCGCGAGAAGGGCGGCCGCTTCCTCGAGAACGGCGGAACCTTCCACTACGAAGCGACCGCCGAGGACTTCGAGGGCGGCCTGGTCGAGATGGCGAGCCCCGAGTGCCGCGACCCCTTCACGCTCGTCGCGCACGAGCGCGCGAAGGACGAGCGCGTCGAGGAGCTCTGCGACGAGGTGAACCTGCAGCTCGAGCTCGCCGGCTACCGCGGTCGCGCGCGGATCGGCAAGAACAGCGTCGACAGCCAGGGGCACACGCTCGGCTCGCACGAGAGCTACTGGGTCGAGGATCGCCTGCCCGCGTGGCGGCTCGCGCTGCTCGTCCCGATCTGGGCGGCGCTCTGGCTGGTCTCGCTGCCGGCGGTCGCGTGGCTCTTCGCGCTGCGCATCGGCCTGCTCGTGACGGTGCTCGGCGCGGGCGCCGTGCTGCTCGGGACCGGCGCGCTGCTGCGCCTGGTCCGCCCCGCGCTCGGCCAGCGACTCTTCGCCTGGATGGAGCGTTTCGCGCGCGATCTCGAGCAGCACCCCGGCGAGCTGGCGCGCCGCGTCCAGCGTCTGGCCGCGCCGCTCTATCCGCTGATGCGCCTCCACTCGGCGGTGTACGACCGCTTCCACTTCCGCGCGATCCGGCGCGATCTGACCGCGCACCTGGTCACACGCACGCTGTACACCGGCGCGGGCGCGCTCGCGTTCGACGGCGGCCCGCTCTTCCGCCTGGCACAACGCCCGCCCTTCCTGAAGGTGCTCGCGCGCATCTTCCCCGACGACGACGCGCGCCCGCTCTACGAGATGCGCGACCTGTTCTTCCAGCCCTGGTCGGCGCTGCGCGCGCGCCGGCGGCTGCACCTGTTGATCGGCGACGCGAACATGTCGGAATGGGCCCAGACGCTGCGCGTGGGCGCGACGGCGCTGGTCCTCGAGGTGATCGAGGACGGCACGCCCGCGGGCTGGCCCGTGCTCGCGCGTCCGCTCGAAGCGCTTCAGGCGATCAACGTCGATCCGGAGCTCCGCGCGACGTACGCGCTCGCCGACGGAGGCGCCGCGAGCGCGCTCGAGATCCAGGCCCGCATCCTGGCGCTGGTGCGCGAGCGGCTCGAAGCGGCGCCGGGCCCGATGGAGCTGTGGAAAGCCCGCGTGCTCGCGATGTGGCAGGAGACGCTCGAAGGCCTGCGGCGTTCGCCGGATTCGTTCGCCGATCGCATCGACTGGCTCGCGAAGCGCCGGCTCGTGATCGAGGAGCTGCCCGACGCGGCCGACCGCGAGGCCCTGCGCCAGCGGGGAGCCGAGGTCATGCGCGACGGCGGCGCCCGCTCCCCGGCCGACGAACGCCTTCGCGACCTCGCGTTCCGCGCGCGCAGGGTCGACCTCCGCTTCCACGAGCTCGGCCCGCGCGGCGGCGCGCGGCGGCTCGAGAAGCGCGGCCTGTTCCGCCGGGTCTCGAGCCCGGAGCAGGTCGAGACCGCGCGTACCGAGCCGCCGGCCGATACCCGCGCCTTCGCGCGCGGGCAGGCGATCAAGTTCGCCCACGCCAACGCCGTCTCCGGACGCGCGGCGTGGGACCGGGTCCGGGTCGGCAAGCTCGGCTACCGCTACATGGGCGATCCGCTCGACCCGGGCGCGAACAACCTTCCCCCCTGCTAGTTTCCGGCCCATGAACATCACCCGCGAGACGGTGCTGTACGTGGCCCGCCTGGCGCGGCTGCGGCTCTCGGAGGAGGAGGTCCCGCGCATGCAGCGTGACCTCGACGCGATCCTCGGGTACGTGGCGACACTGCGCGAGGTCGACACCACCGGAGTTCCGCCGACGACCCACGTGCTCGAGATCCCGAC
>CAZMKX010000753.1:0-2185 GCA_964566375.1 uncultured Myxococcales bacterium | reverse complement strand
CCGAGCGCGCCGCAGAACGCGCCCGCGTCCAGGAAGTGCGGCTGCGCGCCGTACGCCGCCGTCACCCAGCGCAGGATCTCGCGCAGCTCGGCGTTCTGGATCAGCGTCGAGCCGCAGTACACGACGGCCTGCGCGCCGGCGCTGCGCGCGAGCGTTCCGCAGATCAGCGCGATGTTCTCGCCGAGCATGCCCATCAGCGCGTGCGCGACGTCGGGCGGCTCGCGCGAGTCGAGCTTGGCGAAGCTCGCCGCGTTCAGGTCGAGCGGGAGCGGGATCTCGCCGCTCGGGTAGATGTCGCCGACCAGCAGGTCGACGCGCCGCCGATCCCCGCGCGCGGCGAGTGCGACGATCTCCTCGAAGGTCTCCACGCCGAGCAGCAGGCGTCCGAGTCCCAGCAAGGTTCCGCCGCCCAGGGCGCAGCCGCCCACGCGCGTGGCCCGGCCGCGGTCGAGCGAGAGCACGGACGTACCCGTGCCGAGCGACACCAAAAGGTAGTGCGGGGGCAGCTCGAGCCCCTCGTGCGCGGCGAGCAGCGGTCCCCCGCGCGCCCAGGCCGCGAACTCGGGCACCGTGTGCACGGGCATTCCCCCGAGCTCGCGCGCCAGCCGGGAGGCGCCGCCCCCGGTGGCGATCACCCGGTCGGGCTTCCAGTCTCCGAGGCAGGCGCGAACGCCGCGCACGTCGGCAGACGGGAATTTCGCCGCGACGAACGCCGTCTCACCGGGCAGCACGAGCTTGCAAAGACTCGCGCCCGCATCGACACCGACCGTGGCGCTCGCGCGGATCGGGTTGGACATACGCGGCGCAGAATATCACCCTGCCGGACGCCCCGCCGAAGTGCGGCAGGTTAGGAGCGACGCGATGTACACGGGGTTCTACGGCCTACGCGAGAAGCCTTTCTCGCTCGCGCCGGACCCGCGCTACCTGTTCCTGTCCGCGTCGCACCGCGAGGCGCTCGCCCACCTTCTGTACGGGATCGAGGAAGGGGAGGGCTTCATCGAGGTGATCGGCCAGGTCGGCACCGGCAAGACGACCCTGTGCCGGACGCTGCTCGACCGGATCGGCCGCGACCACGAGATCGCCTACATCTTCAATCCGAGCCCGAGTGAGGTGGAGCTGCTCTCCGCCATCAACCGCGAGCTCGGCCTGCCCACGGCAGTGCGCACGCGCACGGAGCTGCTCGAGTCGCTGAACCAGTTCCTGCTCGAGAAGAACGCCAGCGGCCGGCGCGTGCTTCTCGTGATCGACGAGGCGCAGAACCTCGATCCGGCGGTGCTCGAGCAGGTGCGACTGCTCTCGAACCTCGAGACCGACCGCGCGAAGCTGCTGCAGATCGTGCTGATCGGACAGCCCGAGCTCGAGGAGAACCTGGCGCGCTCCGATCTGCGCCAGCTGCGCCAGCGGATCACCGTGCGCTGGACGCTGCGCGCGCTCTCCCGGGCCGAGGTGGGCGAGTATCTGGAGCACCGCCTGCGCGTCGCGGGCCTGGCGGACCCGCAGCTCTTCACGCCGGGGGCGGTGCGCGTGATGACGCGCGTGTCGCGCGGCATTCCGCGGCTGATCAACGCCGTCGCCGACCGCGCGCTGCTCGCGGGCTACACTGAAGGGAGTCGCGCGATCACGGCGAAGCTCGTGCGCCGTGCGGCGCGCGAGCTGCCCGCGACGGAGCTCTCGGGCTTCCGCGAGCTCACCGGTCTGCGCGCGGGCTTCGCGCTCGGCCTGGTCGCTGCGGGTCTCCTGCTCGGCCTGGTGGTGACGGCGTTCGCGCCGCGCGCGCCGACCGTCGATGCGCGAGGCGAGGCGGCGGTCGCGATTCCCGCGCCCGCAGCGGTCACGCCGGGCGGTGCGACTGCCCCTGCCGAAAAGAGCGCCAGTGAGGCGAGCGCGACCGCGCAGATCGCCCCCGTCTCGTCGGCGCCGGGCCTGCCCGCGCGCGTCGACGCGCTCACGCCGAAGGCCAGCGCGGCGGACGCCCTCGAGGCACTCCTGCGAAGCTGGGGCTACGACAAGGCGATCGGCGGCGAGCTCGACCCGGACCTCTTCCCCGACGCCGTTCGCGCGATCGCGCCGCTCTCCGTCCTTGCGACCCGCGCGAACCCGCAGATGCTCGCGAGCCTCGACCTGCCCGCGGTGCTCGAGCTCGAGCCGCGCGCGGGCGAGCGCCGCTACGTCGCTCTGCTCGGCC
>CAZMKX010000752.1:0-2189 GCA_964566375.1 uncultured Myxococcales bacterium | reverse complement strand
TTCTTCGTGCTCGGCTCGATCCTCGGCACCCTGAACGCGACGATCCTGGTCGGGCCGCGCATCGCCTACGCGATGGCGCTCGACAACCGCTTCTTCGCCGGAGTCGACCGCGTGCACGTGCTCTACGAGACGCCTCACGTGGCGATCTGGGTCCAGGCCGGCGTCGCGAGCGTCCTGCTGATCGTGTTGCGCACGTTCCCGAGCGTTCTCGACTTCACGACGTTCGCGATCGTCCTGGCGACGATCGCCGACACGCTCGCGCTCTACACGCTGCGGCGTCGCCGGCCGGACCTGCCTCGACCGTATCGCGCCTGGGGCTACCCCTGGGTTCCGGGCCTGTACCTCGTGGCCAACGTCCTGGTGGCGATCGCCATGATGCGAGGCAACCCCGCCGAGTCGCTCGCGTGTCTGGCCGTGATCGCCAGCGGCGTTCCGTTCTACGTGCTGTTCGAGCGCAGAACGCGCGCTTCTTGACGGCGGACGATCGCCTCGTACAAAGCCAGCGCCACGGCCCAGCACACCAATCCCGCCCAGAGCGTGTGCGACACGAAGTGCGCGCCCTGGATTCCGCGCCCGAAGCCGAGCGCGAGACCGTACACGATCCCGCCGGCCAGACACGCGCGCGACAGCCGCGGCTTGCGGCCGCGAAAGACGAAGTAGAGCCCCATCAGCGCGAAGCCGCCCGAGGAGTGACCGCCCGGCCAGCAGTGACCTCGCTTGGCTCCCTCGGGGACCGCGTCGAAGAGCCGGACGTAGGGCTGGCGGCCGCCGTACATCTCCAGGTTCTTCGGGCAGTGGATGGCCGAGTTGGCCTTGAGACCGGCGACCGCGAGCGGCGAGAGTGCGACGCAGAGCGCACCCATCAGCAGGCGACGCCGCCAGGAGACGAGCGCGGGACGCCGGAACGAGGCGACGAAGAGACCGAAGAGCGCGACGCCGGTCAGGATCACCGGGAGCTTGCCCGCGTCGTGGACCACCGTCTCGAGAAACCAGTCGTCCTCGAGCGGGAAGGCCCGCGTCGCGGGATCGAAGAAGAAGTTCTGGATGCGCACGTCGAGCAAGGTCGGCTCGAAGGCGATCAAGAGGAGGACGGCGAGCGCGATCGGAACGCCCGCATGCCAGGCATAGAAGTGCGCTACGGATTCCCGCTCACCCACCGCCAGATCATAGGGGCTGCGCGCGGCGGCGCATGAGTGCGTACAAGCCGAGCGAGATCGTCCAGCAGATCGCCGCGGCCCACAGGTTGTGCGAGACGAAGTGCGAGCCCATCACCACGCGGCCGAAGCCCAGCGTGAACCCGTACAGGAAGCCTCCGGCGAGCAGGACCTTGGCGAGCCGCGGGCGGGCGCGGCGAAAGACGAAGTAGAGCGACATCATCGCGAAGCCACCCGACGAGTGTCCGCCGGGCCAACAGTGTCCGGGCTCGACACCGTCGGGAACCGGATCGAAGAGTCGGATGTAGGGCGCCCGCCCGCCGTAGATCTCGAGCTTGCGCGGACAGGAGATGACGGTGTGCTGCTTGATCTGCGCCACCGCGACCGGACAGATCGCCAGGCAGAGCACTGCGTACAGCAGCGCGCGGCGCCACGGCAGGAGCGACGCGTACCGCCACGAGAGCAGGAATGCGGCGAAGAGGGTGACGCCGAGCGCGATCACGCTGAGCCGACCGAAGTCGTGGATCACCGTCTCGAAGAGCCAGCGCACCCGGTGCGGGAACTGGCCCGCAACCGGGTCGTAGAAGAGATCCTCGATCCGGCGGTCCAGGTTCGTGGCTTCGAAGACTCCGAGCACGACCACTGCGAGACCTGCGGGGATTCCGGCGTGAAGCGTCCAGAATCGCCACGCGCCTTCTCGCGACGGCTCGATGTCTGCGACCATGCTCAGAACATCGGCCGCCGACCTTGGCGGTGGATTTGTTTGGGATTAGCTCGCGCTCACGGAGAGCGGAAGAACGCGCCGCCCGGACCGAAGACCCGCCGCGCGAATCGCTCGCCCATGCGCGCGTAGCCCGCCGCGTTCGGGTGCAGCAGGTCGGGCAGGTCCGACCGATCGGCCTCGCCGAAGAGCGCGAGGCCGTCGAGGCCGTGCAGGTTCGCATCGCCCTGAGCGCGCCGGCGCTCGACCACGCCCGCCACGATCTCGCGAATCCGGCGCAGCGTCAGGCTGCCCGGTCGAAGCTCGGCTGCGCC
>CAZMKX010000751.1:0-2190 GCA_964566375.1 uncultured Myxococcales bacterium | reverse complement strand
GCGTGTAGAAGGCGCCGACCGACGAGCCCGCGCGCTTGGCGATCTCGGCCACCGACGCGTCCTCCCAGCGCTTTTCGGCCAGCAGCCCTTCGGCCGCGTCGACCAGCCGGCTCAGGGTCAGGTGGCTTCGCGCCTGGCGGGGCGGGCGGACCCATTCGAGCTCGGGGGGTTGCAGCTGGGGGGCGGCCATCGGCGGATCTCCGTCATCGAAGGGGGGATTCGGTCGGAATGAGAATTCCGGTTCTGAACCGCCTGAATACCCGTCGCCGTCGCGGCGCGTCAAGAAAATTCCGGTGATCGGCGAGATTCAGCGCAGGCCGAAGTCCCAGCCGTCGCCGATCCGGTACGACCCGAGCACCCGCCGGGCCGTGGTCGTGACGTGCACCTCGTCCGGCCCGTCGTAGATGCGCGCGAAGCGCGCGTGCCGGTACATGCGCTCGAGCGGCGTGTCCTGGGTGACGCCCTTCGCGCCGAAGACCTGGATCGCGCGGTCGATCACGTTGTGCAGCATCTGCGCGCCGACCACCTTGATGATGCCGATCTCGACACGCGCCTCCGTGCCCTGGTCGATCTTGTGCGCGGCGTGGAGCGTGAGCAGCCGGCTGGCCTGGATCTCGGCCAGGCTGTCGAAGACGAACTTCTGGATCTGCTGGTGCTGGCCGAGGGTCTTGCCGAAGGCCACGCGCGAGTTCGCGCGCTCGCACATCAGGTCGAAGGCGCGCTGCGCCTGGCCGAGCCAGCGCATGCAGTGGAAGATGCGGCCCGGCCCGAGGCGGCGCTGCGCGATCTTGAAGCCCGCCCCGCGCGGCCCGAGCAGGTTCCTCCGCGGCACGCGCACGTCGTCGTAGGCGACCTCGCAGTGACCGCCGTAGTGACCCATCACGCGCACGTCGCGCAGGATGTTGTAGCCGGGCGTGCTCGTCGGCACGATGATCATCGAGAACGAGTCGTGCGCCGGAACGCCCTGCTCCGTCTTGCACATCACCGTGGTGTAGGCCGCGCGGTCGGCGCCGCTGGTGAACCACTTCCGGCCGTTGATCACCCAGGTGTCGCCCTCGAGCACCGCGGTCGTCTGCAGCTGCGTCGGGTCGGAGCTCGCGACGTCGGGCTCGGTCATGCCGAAGCTCGGAAAGATCTCCCCGTCGACGAGCGGCTTCAGGTATTTGTCGCGCCACTCCGCGTCGGCGAACTCGTGCAGCATGATCGAGTCCTGCAGCGAGTGCGTGCCGAGCGCGACCATCGCCACGCCCGAGCGCCCGACGACCTCGTTCACGTACACGTAGTCCAGGAACGGCAGGCCCTGGCCGCCGATCTCCTTCGGGTGGCCGAGCGCCCACAGGCCCTCCGCCTTGGCCTCTTGCATCAGCGCGCGCACCGCTGCGCGTCCCTCCTCGGAGTCGCGCTCCTCGACCAGCGGCTCGACCGAGTAGCAGCGCTCCTCGACGAAGCGCTCGACACGCGCGCGGATCGGCTTCACGTGCTCGGGGACCTCGAAGCTCATCGGGAGGACTCCTCTGGCGGGGTCCGGCAGCCTATTCCGCGCGCGCGGGGCTGGGCAAGCTTGTGTGATTGGGCTACCACGCGTGGCGCATGGCGACCCCAGCCACCCCAGCCTGGCGGGAAGGCAGCAAGCTCGTCCACCCCTTCAATCCCGAGCTTGGGGTGGGATTCGTCCGTCGCGTCGACGGCCGTTATCTCGTGGTGTACTTCCCGGCCGTCGAGCGCGAGGTCACGCTCGCGGCGCAGGGCGCGGGTCTCGTGCCGCTGATCCTGCCGCCGGGCTCGATGGCGATCGAGCTCGCCAAGGGCCAGGAGGTCCGGATCGACCGCTGGGACGGCGATGCGTACCTGCTCGCCGACGGGAGGCGCATCGCCGACGCCGACGTCTGGCCGGTCGAGGGCAGCGCGGGACCGATCGAGCGGCTGGCGACCTTCAAGCTCGACCGGCTCGGCTCGTTCCGCAATCGCGTCGACGGCCTTCAGCTGCGAAAGCTTCGCGAAGCGGGCGGGCTCGGCTCGTTCCTGGGCGGGCGCATCGCCCTCTTCCCGCACCAGCTCCACACCGCGCTCGCGGCCGTGCGCATGGACGAGGTGCGCTGGCTGCTCGCCGACGAGGTCGGGCTGGGCAAGACGATCGTGGCGTGCCTCGTGCTGTCGGCGCTGGTGCGTACGGGCCGGGCGAAGCGGGCG
>CAZMKX010000750.1:0-2201 GCA_964566375.1 uncultured Myxococcales bacterium | reverse complement strand
CGCCGTCGTCGTCGACGCTGGCCTCGCGGCTGTCGTCGGCGTCGTCGTCGACGTTCGTGGCGCGGGAGTCGTCGCTGTCGTCGTCGACGTTCGACTCGCGGCTGTCGTCGCTGTCGTCGTCCACGTCGGTCTCGGCGGGCTGCACCTTCTGGTGGGGCGCGAAGTCCCCGTCGGGATCGGCCAGGCCGACGCGCGTCACCAGCAATCCGACCGCCATCGTGATCACGAGCAGGAGCCGTTTGGAAGTCATGCCCGCTTCATCGGCCGGCAACTCGGGCCGGTGTAGGGCGTCCGTACCTCCGGCTCAGGCGGCCGGGGCAGCCTCTTCCGGCACGAAGCGGAAGAACGCCGCGCACTCGAGGACCGCCGTCTCGGCGACCTCCATCTCGCACATCGAGCCGAGCTCGCGGATCCCGTCCGCCGCGCGCGCGTCGAGCTTCAGCTCCTCGGGCTTGGCGGGGCGCGCCTTCGGCAGGCCTTCGAGGATCTTCGGCACCCACTCCGGACGCGGCTCGCCCTTGGTGTCGAAGATCACGGGCTGGAACTCGGCCCCGTCCTTGAAGAAGCAGATCACGCCCGCGCCGCGCAGATCCGGCGACGCGACGGTGAACATGGCGGTGCGGCCGCGCGTACCGTCCTCGAGCTCGAGCAGAAGACCTTCCACCAGCGGGTGGCCGCTGGCGAAGAAGTCGAACTCGTCCTTCTGCAGCGCCTCGACGCGGTCGAAAGTGCCGAGCCAGCGGCTCTCGTCGGGCACGCCGGGGATCGACTCGACGGTGAGCGACGTGCCGAGCTCGAGGTAGTAGAGCGCGGTTCCGCCCTTGTCGACGATCTTCAGCCCCAGGTCGTTCGCGGCGCCGAGCGTATAGCGGCGCGTCATCGGCTCCAGCGTCGGCGGAACCAGCGCGAGCAGCGCCTCGGCCTGCGACGCGTCGTAGGCGTCCTTGTACACGACGCGCGGCACGTCGGCGATCGTCTTCGCGCGCGCCCGCTCGATCGAAGCGACGAGCGCGTCGGCATCGATGTCCGACTCGTCCTGCGCGGCGCGCTCGAGCGCCTCGCGTACACCGGAAAGTGCCAGGTCGAGCCCGGCCGAGGGGCGCGAGAACAGGTCGAGCCGCTCGTACAGCGCGGCGACGTCGGGCTTCGCCTTCTCGGCGCGGAAGTAGACGATCTCGACGTCCTTCGCGCGGCCGATGCGGTCGAGCCGGCCGATGCGCTGCTCGAGCGCGACCGGATCGAGCGGCAGGTCGTAGTGCACCATGCGATCGCAGAACTGGAAGTTGCGGCCCTCGGTGGCGGCCTCCGTGCAGAGCAGCACGGGCAGGTTCGTCTCGCGGAAGCGCGCGACCTCGAGGTCGCGCTGCGCGGGCGTGAGCGCCTCGTGGAAGACCGCCATGTGCGTGCTGGTGGCGGTCTCGAGGTGCTTGCGCAGCTTCTCGAGCCGCTCCAGGTCGTGCACGAAGACGAGCGCCTTCTCCTTGCGCTTGTGCCAGCCGCGCACGTTCTTCACCAGCCACTCGGTGCGCGGGTCCTTCTTCACGTCCTTCGCGAGCGGGCCGACCTCGACCGGAAGCGGCGTGCGCGGCGGCAGCCCGCCGAGGTCCGTGCGCCGCACCGCGCTCGTGCACGGGAAGACCGCGCGTCCCTCGGACACCGCGGCGTCGAACGCCTCGAACGCGGGGAACTTCGCGGGGTGCAGGAGCTGGAGCAGGTGGAAGAAGCCGCGGCGGTCCGCTTGCAGCGGCGTCGCCGAGAGCAGGATCGCGTGCTTCGCCTGGGCGACGAGCGGCGCGATTGCGGCGTCGACGTCCTCGAGCGCGAGCCGGTGCGCCTCGTCGACGACGACCAGGTCGAGCTCGGCGTGTCGCGCCTTGCGCGCCAGGGACGGGTCGGCGGCCAGGTCCTCCATCGAGATCACGCCGAACGGGTGCACGTCGAAGGGGTTGTTGCCCTCGCCGTAGTCGCGCTCGACGCTCTCGACGCGCGCCTCGTCGAGCAGCACGAAGACCTGGTGGAACTTGCGGTAGAGCTCGCCGAGCCACTGCACCGTGAGCGTCGAGGGCGCGATCACGAGCGCGCGCTTCGCGCGGCCCGTGCGCACCAGCGCCGAGAGCACGAGGCAGGCCATGATCGTCTTGCCGAGCCCCACCTCGTCGGCGAGCAGCCAGCGCACTTCGTCCATGCGCACGGCTGCGAGC
>CAZMKX010000749.1:0-2221 GCA_964566375.1 uncultured Myxococcales bacterium | reverse complement strand
GTCGCGCAGGACCTTCAGCTCCTCGTTCGCGCCCGCGAGCCTCTGCTCGAGCTCGACGCGCGCGCGCACCTCGGCATCGAGGCGCTTCTCGAGCGCGGCCTCCTGCTCGCCGCCCGTGTAGACCTCGGCGGGCAGGATGTCGTCGAGCGCTGAGGTCGACGCGAGTGCCTCGTCCTCGGGCGGGAATGGAACGATCGGTAGCTCGGCCTCGCTCGAGCGTCGGCGCACGACGAACACGACCGCCGCAACGAGCGCGAGCAGACCGAGGAGCGCGCCGAGCGCGAGGCTCCACGGGAAGGGTGATTCGACCGGCTTCGGCGCGGGCGCGGGCTTCGCGGCCGGCTTCGCGGGCTTGGGCGGCTTGGCGAGCTTTGGCGCCGGAGCCGGGGCGGGCTCGGGAGCCGGCGGCTGCGCTTGGGCCGCCGGGGGCGAGACGACGGCCTCGGCGTTTTCGGGAGCGGGCGGCGGGGTCGGCGCGACCTGTGCCGCGGGCTCGGGCTCTGGCGTCACTTCGGGTGCGGGCGCCGTGGCGGGCGGCTCGGTCTTCGCAACGACCGGGGTCGGCGCGGGCTTCGGTTCGGGTGCCGGCGCCGGCTCCGGCGTCGGCGGCGGCGCGGTCACCAGCGGGCCGATCGTGCGCGCGGCTTCGAGTGCACGAGCGCCGGACGGCGCGGTGAACGGCGCGCTGCCGGGCGCCGCGAAATCGATCACGAGCCGCGGCGGATTGGAGAGGGTGTACGCGCGAACGCGCCGTGCGCGCGGCTCGACCGCGATGTGCGTGCCGCCCTTCATCTCGGTGATCGAGACGGTGCCGATGCGCGGCAGCCTGGTCGCGATCACGCGGCTCCGCTGCGCGGGCGCCGCCGCGACGTAGAAGCTCTCCTCACCAGGCTCGGGGCCGTTCTCCCAGACGACGTCGACGTCGCTGTCGAGCTCGATCACGAGCCGCTCGTAGTCTTCGTGGGAGCCGATGCGCACGTCGCGAATCCGCGCGGGCGCGCCGCCGTCGGCGGCCGCGGGCGGCGCCGCCAGAAGAAGTGCCATCAGGGCCGGGCCGAGGATCTGGTGGATTGGTTTCATGCTCATCATCTGCCGTCTCACGGGTCGGCAACTCCCCGCGTCAACTATAGTCGGCGAATGGCGCGGGCCGACACGCTCGAGACCGGAATTGCGGTGGTTGGCGCCGGCGTGGTCGGCCTGGCCTGCGCGGCGGCGCTGTCGCGATGCGGGCACGACGTGACCGTGCTCGAGCGCAACGCGGACGTGGGACGCGAGACCTCGGCGCGAAACAGCGGCGTGATCCACGCGGGGCTCTACTATCCACGCGGCTCGCGGAAGGCCGAGCTCTGCGTCGCGGGCCGGATCGCCCTCTACGAGCGCTGCCGCACGCGCGGAATCGCCCACCGCAAGACGGAAAAGATCGTCGTCGCGTGCGCGCAGGCCGAGCTTGGCGCGCTCGAGTCGCTCGCGCGCCAGGGCGCCTCGAACGGCCTTCCCGACCTGCGCCTGCTCGACGCGCGCGAGGTGAGCGCGCTCGAGCCACGCGTGCGCGCGGTGGCGGGGCTTCTCGTTCCCGAGACCGGCATCGTGGACACGCACGAGCTCGTGTCGAGCTACCAGGCCGAGCTCGAGTCTGCGGGCGGGCGCGTCGTCCGACGCACTTCGGTGTTCGGTCTCGCACACGACACGCGCGGCTGGTGCATCGAGACGCGCAGCGCGGGCGGCGAGCGCGCGACGCTCAGGGCGCGCGCGGTCGTGAACGCCGCGGGGCTCGACGCGTCGCGCGTCGCCGCACTCGCGGGCGTCGACGTCGAAGCGGCCGGGTACGTCCTTCACCCGTGCAAGGGCGACTACTTCGCCGTCGCGCCGTCGCTCGGCCGGCTCAGCGAGCGGCTGATCTACCCCCTGCCCTCCAGCGACGGCGGACTCGGCGTGCACGTGACCGTCGATCTCGGCGGGCGCTTCCGCCTCGGCCCGGACGTGCGCTACGTGGAGACGATCTCGTACGACGTCGACGCCGCGAAGGCGGAGCGCTTCGCCGAGGCCGCGGGGCGGTATCTGCCCGAGATCCGCGCCGAACACCTGTCGCCCGATTTCGCGGGCGTTCGGCCAAAGCTGCAGGGACCAGGCGACGCGTTCCGCGATTTCGCGATCGCCGAGGAGTCCGCGCGCGGCCTGCCGGGGCTCGTGAACCTGATCGGGATCGAGTCGCCCGGGCTGA
>CAZMKX010000748.1:0-2226 GCA_964566375.1 uncultured Myxococcales bacterium | reverse complement strand
CGCCGACGCCGACGAACATCTCGACGAAGTCCGAGCCCGAGATCGAGAAGAACGGCACGCCTGCCTCGCCCGCGATCGCGCGCGCGAGCAGCGTCTTGCCGGTGCCCGGCGGGCCGATCAGCAGGACACCTTTCGGAATGCGGCCGCCGAGGCGCGTGAACTTCTTCGGATCGCGCAGGAACGCGACGATCTCCTCGAGCTCCGCCTTCGCCTCTTCGATGCCCGCGACGTCCGCGAACGTCACGCGCTGCGAATTCTCCGAGAGCAGCTTCGCGCGCGACTTGCCGAAGCTCATCGCCTTGCCGCCGCCGGACTGAAGCTGCCGGAAGAGCAGGAACCAGAGTCCGATGAACAGCAGCATGGGCAGCCAGCTGATCAGCATGGACTGCCACATTCCTGTGTCGTCCTGCGCCTTGTAGGTCGTCTCGACCTTGTGCTTCTTCAGCAGACGCGAGAAGCGCTCGCCGGTCGAGGGGCCGTTCGTGCTGAACGTGGTGTTGTCGTCGAGCTTGCCCTCGATGTGCTCGCCCTTGACCGTGATCGACTCGACGTCACCCGCTTCGAGGTGCGCGAGGAAGTCCGAATAGGAGGTCTCGTTGGGCTCCTGGGGGGTCCCGCCAAAGAGGCTGAAGATGGCCAGAAGCACGAACATGGCCATCGCCAGGGTCAGCAGGTTCTTGTAAAGGTGGTTCAACTCACCTCCGGTCGAATGATCGACTGCGGTCTTTGACGCTAAACACGCGGATTCCTTCGTAAACTAACAACTTTGGGGCGGGCTTGGAAGGCGCACGGCGCGAAGCTCGAAGCGATCGCCCTCGTTCCCACTCGCTCCACCCCGCAGAAGGCCCGGTACCCAGACGATTTCGCCGGCCCGCTCGACGATCACGGCGCGCGCTTGCGCCTCTCTGGACCATCGGGCGCTCGCGAACACCTCCTTGAGTCGGCGCTCGCGACCGCGTGCAAAAACCCGGTCGGAGGGAAGCGGACTACGCGCCACGAGGCGCTGTTCGGGGCAGGCGGGGAGCCGCAGGAGCGAAGTCGGTGGGTCCGGGGCAGCGCACGCGTGCCAGCTGAGACGAAGCCCGCGCTCGGGGAATTCGAGCACGCCCGCTGCGGGAAGCTCGACGTGGATCGGTGACGGGAAGACCGGTCCCGGCGCAGGCCCGAGCCAGAGGCGCGCACGATCGCGGTACAGGACGAAGTGCTGCGGCAGCGAGAGCATGCGACCCGGCGCGGCGCGCGCGAGGAGCGCCTCGATCCGCTCGAGATGGACCACTCCGAGCGCCGAGCCGAGCCCGACGCGGGCCGCGATCTCGAGCAGCGCTCGGCGCAGCCTTCCGACGTCGAGCCGCAGCAGCGCGGAGGGATCGAGCCAGAAACCGCCGTCGCCCGCGTACGCGAGCCGCGCGAAGTCGGACTCGAGCGAGCCTCGGAGCGCGGCATCGACCTGCGCCGCTCGCTCGGCCAGGCCCGCGAGGTTCGCCGTCGCCCCTGGCTGAAGCGCCTCGAGCGCGGGCAGGATCTCGGCGCGCAGGCGATTGCGCGGAATCGCACGATCCGCGTTGCTGGCGTCCTCGCGGAACGCGAGCCCGCGCGACGACAGGTACGCCCGCAGCTCCGCGCGGTGTACCGAGAGCAGCGGGCGCAGCACCCGCCCGCCGTCGAGGCTCGGCCGGATCGAAGCCAGCCCGCCCACGCCGGTACCCCGCAGCGCGCGAAGCAAGACGGTCTCGGCCTGATCTTCGAGCTGGTGTGCCGTCGCCAGGTGGTCGTAGTGGCCGTCGGCCCTCAGGCGCTCGAGCGCCTCGTAGCGGAGCACGCGCGCGCGCGCCTCCGGCGAGCGGCCGTCGCGGCGGGAGGCGTCGACGTGCGCGCTCGCGAACGGCACTCCGAGCGTTCGCGCCAGCGTCGCCACGAACGCCAGATCCGCGTCGGCGTCCGCTCCGCGCAGACCGTGGTGCACGTGCGCCGCGCCCGCCCGCTGCCCCAGCGCGAGCAGCACGTGCAGGAGCGCGACAGAGTCGCCACCCGCGGACACCGCCACGAGAACCCGCGCGTCGCGCGGAACGCAGTGGGCACGGAGGAATCTCGCGACCTGACGGTGCACCCGGTCCATGGCGACAGAGTACGTCACGCATCGACGCCGCCAAGCCGCGGAATCCTCAACACGAACGCGCGCCAGGCCGAAGACTCGGATGACGCGCGCTGCCACGCGACGCGAGGAGA
>CAZMKX010000747.1:0-2226 GCA_964566375.1 uncultured Myxococcales bacterium | reverse complement strand
TTCGCGCCCTGCTCGCCCATGTAGCCGACGGGATCGACGCGCGCGCGCGGGTTCAGGCCGCTGTCGAAGAGAACGCGTCCCTTCGGGTGCGCGATCAGGTACGACGGCACGGGCACGGTCATCGTTCCCTTCTCGCCGGCGATCAGAATCCCGCGTGGAATCGTCAAGAACCCGCACGTGATGGCGTAGAGCTCGACTTCGGCCGGTTTCCGCATGGATCAGGTGCTCAAGCGCTCACCGCAATCCTTGCAGTAGCGCGCGTCGGGAAGGTGACCTTCGCTCGTGCAGTGCGCGCACACGCGCGTCGTGATCGGCGCGCGCGCGGCTTCGACGATGCCGGCGGTGATGATGCCCGTGGGAACCGCGATGATGCTGTAGCCCAGGATCATCACGCAGGCGGCGAGCGCCTGGCCGAGCGGCGTCGCCGGCGCGATGTCGCCGTAGCCGACCGTCGTCATCGTCACGATCGCCCAGTACATCGATACGGGAATGCTCGTGAAGCCCGACGCCTCGCCCTCGATCAGGTACATCGCGGAGCCGAGCACCAGATTCAACAGCAGCACCGTCGCCAGGAAGACGAGGATCTTCGCGCGGCTCGCCCGGAGCGACGTGAGCAGCAGATTCTGCTCGCCGAGGAAGCGGCCGAGCTTGAAGATGCGGAAGATGCGCAGGAGGCGGAGCGAGCGGATCACCAGCAGCGAGTGCGCGCCGGGAAAGAAGATCGCGAGGTAGCTCGGCAGGACGGCCAGCAGATCGACCAGCCCGAAGAAGCTGCGCGCGTAGCGCAGCGGCCGCTCGACCACTGCGAGCCGCGCGACGTACTCGGCCGTGAACAGGACCGTGAAGGTCCACTCGGCGATCCGGAGCTCGGCGCCCGCGCGTTCCCGGATCGACGCGACGCTCTCCAGCATCACCGCCGCTACACTGGCGAGGATCACGACCAGGAGCGCGACGTCGAAGGCCTTTCCCGCCGGGGTGTCGGCCTCGAAGATGATCTGGCGCAGGCGCTCGCGTCGCGTCACGGGGCCCCCTGGAAAACCGCGTCGGGTGTTCCTGTATCATGCGCGCTCGAGACCTTCACCGGGAGAGTGACGCGATGCGCTTCGGGATCTTCTACGAGCACCAGCTTCCGCGGCCCTGGCAGCCGGACGACGAGTACCAGCTGCTGCAGAACGCGCTGGCGCAGATCGAGCTCGCCGACCGGCTCGGCATCGAGTACGTGTGGGAGGTCGAGCACCACTTCCTGGAAGAGTACTCGCACTCCAGCGCCCCGGAGGTCTTCCTGGCGGCGGCGAGCCAGCGCACGCGCAACATCCGGCTGGGTCACGGGATCATCCAGACGTCGCCGCTCTACAACCACCCCGCGCGCACGGCCGAGCGGGTCGCCACGCTCGACCTGCTCTCGAACGGGCGCGTCGAGTTCGGCTCCGGCGAGTCGGCGACCACCGGCGAGATGGGCGGCTTCAACGTCGACCCCGCGCTGAAGCGCGAGCAGTGGAAGGAAGGCCTCGAGGTGGCGGTGCGCTGCCTGACCGAGACGCCGTTCACGGGCGTCGACGGCAAGTGGGTGAAGATGCCGCCGCGCAACGTCGTGCCCAAGCCGCGCCAGCGCCCGCACCCGCCGCTCTGGGTCGCGGCGTCGCGGCGCGACACGATCATGCTCGCGGCCGAGCTCGGCCTGGGCGCGCTGACCTTCGCGTTCATCGACCCCGAGGAAGCGCGCGGCTGGACGCAGGCGCACGAGAAGCGCCTCGCACGATGCAGCCCGATCGGTGAGCTCGTGAACACCGACGTCGCGTGCGTGACGCCGATGATGGTGCACCGCGACGAGCGCGAGGCGATCCGACGCGGGCTCGAGGGCGGCAACTTCTTCGGCTACTCGCTCGCGTTCTTCGCGGCGTTCGGCGACCACGTGCCCGGCACGACGGACCTGTGGCAGGACTTCCAGACGCGCCGGCGCGAGCGCGGCTTCGACTCCGAGGCGGCGATCGAGGAGCGCAAGGATCTGGGCGCGAAGGTCGCGGCCGGCGAGACGACGGCGCTGCGCGGCGCGGTCGGCACGCCCGACCAGCTGCGCAGCTACCTGCGCCGCTTCGAGGAGGCCGGCGTCGACCAGCTGATCTTCGTGATGCAGGCCGGCAACAACAGGCACGAGCACATCATGGAGTCGATCGAGCTCTTCGGCCGCGAGATCCTGCCCGAGTTCAAGGACCGCGACGAGAAGCA
>CAZMKX010000746.1:0-2227 GCA_964566375.1 uncultured Myxococcales bacterium | reverse complement strand
GCATCGCGAGCGAGGCGCTCGAACGCGTCTTCGACCCGTTCTTCACGACCAAGCCGGTCGGCACCGGCACCGGCCTCGGGCTGTCGATCTCGTACGAGATCGTCCAGCGGCACGGCGGAGAGATCACCGTGCGCTCCGAGGTCGGGCGCGGAACCGTCTTCAGCGTCTTCCTGCCGATCGCTCCTAGAACTTGAAGTTCACGTCCGCCTGCAGGCGCTTGCGGTTCGCCTGCGAGTCGGCCGACGACGAGATGTTGTACGGCCCGTTGCCTTCGCCGCTCGCGGTCGTCTTGATCGGCTGCTCGTCCCAGAGCGAGAGCTTGAGCTCGGTGTTCGCCGCCAGCTCGCGCATCACGTACACGCCGAAGCCCTCGCGGTTGGTGTACCCGTCGAACATGTCGCTGTCGGTGTAGAGCGAGATCACCGCGTTCGCTTCGATGTGCTGGTACTCGACGCCGATCAGGAACCAGTTCTTCGCGTTGCCGAGCTCGAGGCCGTAGCCGTAGGCGGTGTCCTGGGGGTCGACGCGCAGGCCGTCGACGGTGCCCGCCTCGGCCGTGAAGTTGTACGCCAGCGTTCCCCAGACCATGAGCGGCCAGCCCTCGATCCCGCTCCACGTGACGTAGACGGTGGTCTCGCCGACGTGCGCGTCGTCGTCGAACGCGGTCGGCAGGTTGCCGAAGCTCTCGCTGCCCGAGTCGAAGTTCGGATCGGTGCTCACGTTGTCCCAGTCGTAGTAGCTGGCGCGCGCGCCGGCGACGAGCTTGTCGACCAGCGCGGTCGAGCCGCCGAGCTGGAAGGCGAAGACCTTCGTGTCGGTGCAGCACGTCTGGGTCAGCTCGACGAAGTAGCCCGCCGTGCCGAAGATCGTCGTGCCCTCGAGCGGCGAGTACGTGCTGGTCAGCGCGAAGCCCGTCGGGCTGATGTCCTCGTCCCAGACGATCTTGTCGAACGTGCTCTTCCACACGAACGGGTTCGCGATCCGGCCCGCGACGAGCGTGGACTTCAGCCCCACGTCGCCCGGGTCCGGCAGCGTGAACTGACCGTAGGCGCGATCGACGTAGATCGACTGCGGGGCCCAGTTGCTGGTCTGCCCGAAGCTGACGTTCGTGCTGCGGTAGTTCCCGGTTCCCGTCGCCAGCCGCAGGCCGACGAGCGCCCACGGATTCACCTGCTTGGTGAAGCCGATGCGCGCGCGGTAGCGGAACTGGTTCACGTCGTCCGCGCCCGGGCTGCCGAGCGCCTTCCCGTACCAGAACTGCTCGTTGCGCAGCCGGAAGTCGCCGCTCCAGATGAAGCCCTCGGTCAGCGAGGTCGCCGTCGAGGAAGGCGGCGCAGCGGAAACCTGCCTGGCGTTGCTCTTCTCCTGCTTCGCCAGGATCTCGTCGCCGGTCGCCGCGTCGATCAGCCCCTTCTCGCGCAGGACGCTCACGATCTGCTCGACCGCGTCGGTCTCCTCGGCCCTCGAAAGTCCGGCGGGCGAAAGCGTTCCAACCGAGAACGCGAGCAGAAGAAAGCCGGAAATCACCCCTCGTCGCATGAGTCTCTCCCTCTGTGAAGACCTTGCGGAGGAGAGGCTACCGGGGCGTGTGTGCGGATTCAGGTCGGGCGCGTTACGAGCGTGTGAAGTTCGATGGCAGCGTGAAGGCGAATGTGGAGCCGGCGCCGGGCGTGCTCTCGACCCAGACGTCGCCGCCCGAGGCCTGCACCAGGTGCTTCACGATCGAGAGGCCGAGCCCCGTGCCGCCCTGCTCGCGCGAGCGGCTGCGATCGACGCGGTAGAAGCGCTCGAAGATCCGCGCGCGATCGGACTCGGGAATGCCGATTCCCTGGTCCGCCACGTCGACGCGCACCCGGCCGTCCTCGGCGGCGACACGTACGTCGATCGCGCGATCGGTGTCGGAGTACTTGAGCGCGTTGTCGAGCAGGTTCGACAGGATCTGCTCGACCGCGCGCGCGTCCGCGAAGGCGCGCGGCGCGCCCTCGGCGTGGATGCGGACCTCGACGCGGCGCTCGCGCAGCCGAGGCTCGAGCTCGCGGCACAGCTTCTCGACGAGCGCGGCGACGTCGAGTGGCTCGGGCTCGAGCGTGAACTTCCCGCTCTCGAGCCGGGACAGCTCGAGCAGATCCTCGACCAGCCGCGAGAGCCGCTCGCTGTGGCGCAGGATGATCTCGACGTAGCTCCGCGCCTCGGCCGCTGCGAGCTCGCTCGAGAGCAGCATCTCGGC
>CAZMKX010000745.1:0-2235 GCA_964566375.1 uncultured Myxococcales bacterium | reverse complement strand
AACGAGACGGCGGGCGCGATCGACGGGTGCTCGAGCCAGAACTCCCACACGTCGGCGTAGGTGACCGGCACCGGCACGGCGTCGCGCACGCGCTGGATCCGACGGACCAGCTCGGCCTCGGGCAGTTCGCGGCGGAGCATCACCTCGTTGCCGACCACGACCGCGCGGACCGTGCCGGCGTGCGCCCGCGCCAGCGCGATCGCGGCCTGCACCTCGGCGTCGTTCTCCCGGCGGTCGCGACCCAGCCAGGCGCCGAGCAGCACGGTCATGCCCAGCCGCTTCGCGACCGCGGGCACCGCATCCAGGCCCTGCGACACGGAGTAGGTGCGCACGCACCCCGTCCGCGACGCGAGCAGCGCGAGGTCCTGCTCGATCCGCGACTCGGCCACGAACGCCTGCGGGTCGAACGGGGATTCGCCGGGCCGGCGGAACGGCGCGTAGGACACGCATTGCACCCGCTCCGCGCCGGGCTCGCCGACCGCGACCGGCATGCCGACGCGCACGCCGTGCCAGCGCGCGGCGAACGTCGCGAGCGCGAGCGCGGCGAGCAGCACGGCACGCCGCGCCACGCCCGGAGCCCCCGCCCCGGGGCGGGGTCCTACGAGGAGGTCGGAGTCGATCACGTTAGACTGCGGGCCCGCTCGGGCAGGTCAGGTACACGGATTGCCGATGCCGAGCGTTCAAGGAGAACGGCCCGGTCCGCCTCGCCGCATCGTAGCGCGTGCGGACCGCCGCCGATCCCGGATCGCCCTCCCGGCGCCGCCCGACCCTCCCTCGGAGGACGGCTCGGCGCTCACGGTCGGACGACCCACCGGAGGAGACCCGTCGCGGCCGCGGTACGGCCGCCGACTCGACGACCGTGCGTGCGACGCGCGCACGGTCCTGCCGGACACACATGGAACGACGCTCCTCGATCGGCCGACTCGTCGGCCTGCTGCTCGCCGCGACCCTCGCGGTCGGGAACCTCGTCGCGTGGAACGCGTGGCACCAGCCGGTGTCCGCGCCCGACGCGGCCGGCCCGGTCGCGGGCTTCGCCTACAACGCGTTCGGACGCTGGGACTCGCCGATCGACGGCCGCTATCCGGGCAACGACGCGATCTCGGCCGACCTCGCGCTGCTCGCGCGGCACACGCGCCGCATCCGCACCTACAGCTCGAGCGAATTCCCCGACCTGCCCTCGATCGCCGCCCAGCACGGCCTGAAGGTCACCGCGGGCGTGTGGCTCGACGGACGCGCGCTCAACGACCGCAAGGAGATCGAGGCGGTCAAGGAGGCGGTGCGGCTGAATCCGAACATCGAGCGCATCGTGGTCGGCAACGAGTCGATCCTCACCGGCAACCTGACCGTCGAGCAGGTGATCGCCTACCTGAAGGAACTGCGCCGCAGCGTGCGCGTGCCGGTCTCGACCGCCGAACCGTGGCACGTCTGGATGCGCTTTCCGGAGCTCGCCCGCAACGTCGACTACATCGCGGTGCACCTGCTGCCCTACTGGGAGGGCATCCCCTCCGAGGGCGCGATCGACTACGCGTTCGAGCGCTTCGAGCAGGTGAAGGCCCGCTTCCCGAACAAGCACGTGGTGATCGGCGAGATCGGCTGGCCGAGCCGCGGCGACCGCCACACCTACCGGGGCGGCACCGCGACCGCGTCGCCGCTCGAGCAGGCGCGCTTCGTCCGCGAGTTCCTCGCGCGGGTGAAGGGCAAGCCGGTCGACTACTTCGTGATGGAAGCGTTCGACCAGCCCTGGAAGGCCAACAACGAGGGCCGCGTCGGCGCGTACTGGGGCCTGTTCGACGCCGACCGCAAGCCGAAGTTCGAGCTCGCGGGCCCCGTCTCGCCCGACGCGAACTGGGAAGCCAAGGCGGTCGCCGCCTCGGTGCTCGGCTTCGTCGCGATCGCCTGGTTCGCGATGCGCTTCGCGCGGCTCCGCCTGGCGAGCCGCGTGAGCTTCGCGCTCGCGCTGCAGGCGATCGCCTCGTTCGTCGTCTGGCTGCTCGCGGTGCCGTTCGACCACTACATGCGGCCGCTGGACTGGATGGCGCTCGCGGTGATCGCGCCGGTGCTGCTGCTGATGGTCGCGGTGATCCTCGCGAACGGCTTCGAGTTCGTCGAGATGTTCTGGCGCGGCAACCTCAGGCGCGAGTTCCGCCCGCACCCGCTGCCCGCGGGCGCGCGCGAGCCGAAGGTGTCGCTGCACCTCGCCTGCTACAACGAGCCGCCCGAGATGGTGATCGCGAC
>CAZMKX010000744.1:0-2240 GCA_964566375.1 uncultured Myxococcales bacterium | reverse complement strand
GCGTCGACTTCCCGGCGCCGGTCGGTCCGATCACGAGCGTGTGACCCACATCGGAGACGTGGAGCTGAAAGCGAAATGGCGTGGCGCCGGCGGTGTTCGCGTAGAAGAGGGGAGGGGAAGAGGGCGGGTAGAAAGGGCAGGGGTTCGTTTCGAGCCCGGGGAAGATCGCCGTGGTCGGGATGAGATCCGCGTAGTTCAGCGTGTGCATCAGCGGGCGCCGGACGTTTCGGAAGCCGTGGCCAGGAAGCGCGCCGAGGAAGGCTTCGAGCGCGTTGATCGTCTCGACGCGCGTCTTGAAGCCGTGGTGCTGAAGCTCCCGCTGGATGATGCGCCCGTTGCTCTCGAGCTCGTTGCGGTCCTCGTGGAAGAGAAGGATCAGGCTCGTGTAGTGGCCGAAGCGCACCGCCATCGACGCCGCCTCGGCGACGGCCGCATCGGCGTCTTCCGCCATCACCACGGCGTCCTGGTTGGCGAAGGTCTGGCCACCGAGCTGCATCGCCTCGCGGAGTAGGCCTGAGAGGCCGTACCGCTTCTGGAACCAGTTGCGCCGAAACACCTTCAGCTTCTGCTCGGCCGTCGTCGGATCTACAGGGATGAAGCGATTCGACCAGCGGTACGCGATCGAGAGCCGGTTCAGGAAGTCGAGGATCCCGGGGAACGACTCGCCCGGGAAGCCGGCGATCGCGATCGGATGAATCCACGTGCGACCGACGCGCGGCTCGAAGCCACCGACCAGGTCCTGCGAGCCGATGATCGCATCGAGATCGACCGGCGGTCGCGGCACGCGGACGGGCTGCATGAGCCCCGTCGCACAGCTGCAGAGGAAGCTCAGCAGATCGGCCGAGTCCATCCGACGGATCGAGAGGCGGTCGGAGAGCGCGTCCTCGAGCTGGCCGAGCGCGCGCTCGAAGTGCCTGAGAACTGTCTCCCAATTCGGCGCGCGCTGGCTCTTGTCGCTCTCGATGAAGAGCGCGCCCAGGCGGCTCTGAATCTCGGCCGGCGGGAGGTAGGTGACCGTCAGCGCGTAGACGCTCTCGAAGGTGGCGGCGCCGCCCTCGTAAACGCGACGCCGTTCGTCGTCGATGAGCCTCGACGTTGCGTCGGGGAACGCGCCTGCGTCGGCGTAGCCCGGCGCGGGTTTGCGGATGGCGTCCGCCTGGATCATCCAGCCGTTCCCGAGATCACGAAGAGCACCGTTGATCTGCGCCGAGAGCACGGCCATCTCGTTCGGTGTCGCCGACTCCATGTCGGGGCCCGCGTACCACCAGGCCGCGAGGAGCGAGCCGTCCTTGTTGAAGAGCACGCCCTCCTCGACGAGCGCGTAGTAGTTCAAGAGATCGGGGAAACCCTTCGGCTCGGAGCGGAACTCGCGCAGCATCGCCGGGCTACTCCGAGTAGGGCACGGCCGCGTGGATGATCGGCCGACCTGCATGGATCGAAGGCGTCGCCGGGTAGAACGGCTGGAGTTGGACATGCCGCGTGTACACACGACGGAAGTCCGGGTCGTACCGAGTGACTCGCCCGAGCGCCCACTGGCCGACCGTCGCAAGCAGCACGACGACGCCGAGCGTCCAGCGCGAGAGCCCGATTCCGAACACGAGCGCGAAGCAGACGATCGCGTTCAAGAGCGTCAGCTCGCGGTCGGCGCCGGCGAGGAGGATCGGCCGCGTGAGCGCGAGATGTATCGGGAGCGTTCGCAGTCCCGTCGCGGTCGTGTTCTCGCTGTCGGCCATGCTCACCTCTCGACCCGTTGTTTCGAAATGCGGCTAGAGCGCCGCGCCGACCCAGCCGAGTGCCGTCATGAACGTGAGCGCGCCGAGCGCGAGCGCCCCGCCGAACGCGATGCCCATCACCTTGCGAAGACCGCTCCCGGCCTCACCGAAGGCGAAGATCAGGCCGGTGAGCACGATCGCGACGGTGATCGCGATTCGCGCCACCGTTCCCTGAAGGTTGTTGAGCAGATTGGTGAGCGGCGTATCCCAGGGCATCGCCGCGCCCGCCGGCGTCGCGAAGGCCGCATCCGCGCCCGCGACAACGAAGAGGAACGTCAGCGCGGCGACCATCGCCGCGTCCGGCAGGCGGAACCGCTCACGAAGGATCGGACCCATGGCGACTCTCCTCTTGGGTTGGAGCTGTGAGCTGTTCGAGCTCGAACGTGCGCGCGGTGGCGTCGTAGCCGTGCACACGCACGAGCTGCTGGATCGTCCGGTGCTGGATGAACACGATCACGTCGACCGCGT
>CAZMKX010000743.1:0-2260 GCA_964566375.1 uncultured Myxococcales bacterium | reverse complement strand
CGCGGCATCGAAGAGCTCGACGCGATGGAGTTCCTGCAGCTCGCGCGCGAGAAGATGAAGCTCGTCGAGATGAACGACAAGCTGATGCAGCGCTCGCTGAACGAGGGCTTCTCGGGCGGCGAGAAGAAGCGCAACGAGATCCTCCAGATGGCGCTGCTCGATCCGAAGCTCGCGGTGCTCGACGAGACCGACTCGGGCCTCGACATCGACGCGCTGCGCATCGTCGCCGACGGCGTGAACCGACTGCGCTCTCCCGAGCGCGCGGTGCTCGCGATCACGCACTACCAGCGGCTGCTCGACTACCTGGTGCCGGACGTGACCCACGTGCTGATGGGCGGTCGGATCGTGAAGTCGGGCGACCGCTCGCTCGCGCTCGAGCTCGAGAAGCGCGGCTACGGCTGGATCGAGGCCGAGGTCGCTTCGGGCGCGGCGCCGACGTGACGGCGACGGCCGCCGACGCCGCGTTCGCGCAGCACTTCGAAGCGGTGCGCGCTCTGCGCGCGACGCGCGAGCCGGCCTGGCTCGGTAGGCTCCGCGCGGATGCGTTCGACGCGTTCGCGGCGCAGGGAATCCCGACGAACCGGCGCGAGGACTGGCGCTTCACGTCGCTCGCGAGGCTCTCGGCGCTCGGGTTCGAGACGGCGGCCTCGCGCGGAGCGGCGGGTGCCGCGGGCACGGCGACGCGAGTCGAGGCCGATGCCTCACACCGCCTGGTGTTCGTGAACGGCGAGTTCGCGCCGGCGCTCTCGGAGATCGGCGCGCTGCCCGCGGGCTGCCGCGTCGCGCCGCTCTCCGCCGTGCTCGCGACCGATCCCGAGGCCGTCCGGCGCGCTCTTTCGAGCTGCGCAGATCCCAAGGCGAAGCCGTTCGTCGCGCTCGGCACGGCGCTCGCCGGCGACGGCGTGTTCGTCGAGCTCGCGGCCGATGCCGTTCTCGCCCGGCCGCTTCACGCGGTCTTCCTGCAGAGCGGCGACGGGCCGCCGATCGCCTCGCACGTGCGCAGCCTGATCAGCGCGGGCGCGCGCAGTCGCGCGCAGATCGTCGAGCACCACACCGGGGGCGCCGGCGCCGCCGACCTGACCAACGCGGTGACGGAGATCCGGCTCGCGCGCGACGCGGCGCTCGATCACGTGCTCGTGCAGGACCTCTCCGCGCAGTCGAATGCGATCGCCGCGGTCTCGACGCGTCAGGAGACCGGAAGCCGCCTCGGCCTCTCGTCCGTCGCGCTCGGCGCGGCGCTCTCGCGCGTCGAGCTGGAGAGCCGACTCGAGGGCGAGGGCGCGGAGCTCGAGATGAACGGGCTGTACCTGGGTCGCGGCACACAGCACCCCGATCACCACACCACGATCGACCACGCCGCGCCGCGCACGACCAGCCGCGAGCTCTTCAAGGGCATCCTGGACGAGCGGGCGCACGGCGTGTTCCACGGTCGCATCCACGTCCGGCCGGATGCGCAGAAGATCTCGGCGGACCAGACCAACCGCGTGCTCCTGCTTTCCGATCGCGCGTCGATCAACACCAAGCCGCAGCTCGAGATCCACGCCGACGACGTGAAGTGCAGCCACGGCGCGACGATCGGCCAGCTCGACGACGAGCAGCTGTTCTACCTGCGCGCGCGCGGGCTCGATTTCGAAGCGGCGCGTGCGCTCCTGACCTGCGCGTTCGCGAGCGAGGTGCTCGCGCGCCTTCCGTCCGAGGCCTTGCGCGAATCGCTCGAGCGCACCGTGCTCGGCTGGCTGCAGGCGGAGGGCGCGAGTTGACCGCCCGCGCCGAAGTCGGCTCCGGCCGGCCCCCCGCCCCCCGTGCGCTCGACGTCGAGACGCTGCGCAAGCAGTTCCCGATCCTCGGCCGGACCGTTCACGGCAAGCCGCTCGTGTACCTGGACAGCGCGGCTTCGAGCCAGAAGCCTGCGTGCGTGATCGAGTCGATCGTCGACTACTACCAGCGCATGCACTCGAACGTGCACCGCGGCGTGCACACGCTCTCCGAAGAGGCCACACAGGCCTACGAGCGCGCGCGCGCGAAGGTGCGCAGCTTCGTCGGGGCCGCGTCGCCGCGCGAGATCGTCTTCGTGCGCGGGACGACCGAGGCCATCAACCTCGTCGCTCAGGCCTGGGCGCGGCCGCGGCTGGGCCCGGGCGACGAGATCCTGGTGACCGAGCTCGAGCACCACTCGAACCTCGTTCCGTGGCAGATGGTCTGCGCGCAGACCGGCGCGAAGCTGGTCGTCGCGCCGATCGACGACCGCGGCGACGTGATC
>CAZMKX010000742.1:0-2262 GCA_964566375.1 uncultured Myxococcales bacterium | reverse complement strand
TCGACGACCGCCTTGCAGACGATCCCGAACGAGCACAGGCCGTGCAGGATCGGCTTGTCGAAGCCGCCGAGCTTGGCGAAGTCGGGATCCGCGTGCAGCGGGTTCTTGTCCCCGGACAGACGGTAGAGCAGCGCCTGGTGCGGAAGCGTCGGCGACTCGACGACGGCGTCGGGCTTGCGCGTGGGCGCGTCGTTGCCCGCCTTCGGTCCCGCGTCGCCGCCGAAGCCGCCCTCGCCGCGCGCGAAGATCGAGAAGCGGTTCGTGAAGAGCGGCGCCCCTCCGACTTCCTTGGTCGCGACCTCGATCACGATCAGCGCGGCCTTGCCCTTGTCGTAGATGCCTGCGATCCGGCCCGTGCTCTCGATCTTCGCCTGCACCGGGATGGGCCGGTGGATCTCGATGTCCTGCTCGCCGTGCAGCACGAGTGCGAAGTTGATCTGGATCCCCGGCACGGCGGCCATTCCGCCGACCGCGCCGAAGACCGGGATCACGCCGTAGCTCGGCAGCACCTTCAGGTTCTTCTCGTAGGTGTACTCGAGCTCCTTCGGATCGGTGGGCTTCGCGTAGCCCGCGCCGATTCCGAGGTGATAGAGGATCACCTGGTCCCGGTTCCACTCGCCCGTCGTCGGCGCGAGCTTCGCGCCGCGCGCCTTCTCTAGATCGATCGGCATGGCTTCTCTCCTAACCCATCAGGTCTTTGGCGATGAGACGCATCTCGTCGCCGATGTTCCTGGGAATGATGTACGACTTGTCTTCCATGATCTGGCCGAGGTGGTCGCGCACGTCCTCGAGCGCGACGGCCTTGCCCTTGCCCGCGAACCAGCCGGGCGTGAGCCCGACGAAGATGCGCGCGAAGCGCCCGCCGCCGACGGAGAACACCTCGTGCGTGAGCTCGCACGCCTCGGACACGAGGTAGCAGGCGAGCGGCGTCACGGTCGCCGGATCGAGGTGACTCGCCATCGGCCCGAGCAGGTCCTCGGTGAGCCGGGTGCGCGCGATCGGCGCGATCACGTTCGACTTGATGTTGTTCTTCGCGCCCTCGACGGCGAGCACGTTCGAGAGCCCGACGAGGCCCATCTTGGCCGCGCCGTAGTTGCTCTGGCCGAAGTTGCCGAAGATGCCCGCGGCCGACGCCGTATGGACGAAGCGGCCGTAGCTGCGCTCCTTCATGGCGCGGAAGGCCGGCTGCGAGACGTAGAAGGCGCCCTTCAGGTGCACGTCGAGGACGATCTCGAGGTCCTGCGGCTCGAGCTTCACGAAGCTCTTGTCGCGCAGGATGCCGGCGTTGTTGATCACCACGTCGACGCGGCCGAAGGCGTCGATCGCGCTCTTGATGATCGCCTCGCCGCCCGCCGGCGTCGCGACCGTGTCGTAGTTCGCGACGGCCTGGCCACCGGCGGCCTTGATCTCGTTCACGGTCACGTCGGCCATCGAATGCGACTTGCCGCTGCCGTCGGGCGCGCCGCCCAGGTCGTTCACGACCACGTGCGCGCCGCGGCGCGCGAGCTCGAGCGCGTAGGTCTTGCCGAGGCCGCCACCGGCGCCCGTGATGACGGCGACGCGGCCGTCGAAGCGGATCTCACTCATCGCGATCTCTCCTTCTCTGCGGGGGTTTCGTGCGACGCGGACACCAGGCGCTTCCACAGCTCGAAGAGCCGTCGCCGCTCGGTGTCGTCGTCGCGCAGGATGCGCTGCAAGGCCATGCCGCGCATGACGTGGAACGTGAGCTCGAGCAGGTCCTCGAAGTGCCGCGCGCGCGCGGCCTCCGGCCCGGCCAGGTCGCGAAAGAGCGCCGCCATCGCGCGGCCGACCTTGCGCTCGAAGCGCACCAGGCTCGCGCGCAGGGCCGCGTCGCTGCGTGCGGCGACCCAGAGCTCGAGCGCGGCGTAGAAGAGCGGGCCCGAGAAGCTCGCCCAGACGGCGTCGAGCGCGCGAGAGAAGCTCTCCGTCGCGGTCTCCGCGGGGCGCAGCTCGAGCCGCACCTCGTCCGCGCGGCGCTTCGCCAGGTGCGCGACCGCGTGCACGACCAGGTCCGCGCGCGTGGGGAAGTGGTGCAGCTGCGCGCCGCGCGAGAGCCCTGCGCGCGCGCACACCTCGGTGGTCGTCGTCGCCGCGTAGCCGACCTCGACCAGCGACGCCACGGTCGCGTCGAGCAGGCGCGCGCGCGTTCCGGCGCTGCGCTCCTCCTGCGTGCGGCGCACGCGCGGCAGGCGCGCAGCGGTGGCTCGGGGGGAGAGGGGCAAGGACACCTCGGGGGCTGGA
>CAZMKX010000741.1:0-2268 GCA_964566375.1 uncultured Myxococcales bacterium | reverse complement strand
GTCTTCCCTCTCGCCATGTCAGCCCTCGACCTCGATACCCATCGAGCGCGCCGTGCCTTCGATGATGCGCATGGCGGCGTCGATGTCGTTAGCGTTCAGATCGGGCAGCTTCGTCTGCGCGATCTCCTTCACCTGCGAGCGCGAGACCGTCCCGACCTTCGTCTTGTTCGGTACGCCCGAGCCCTTCGCCAGCTTGGCCGCGCGCTTCAGGAGCACGGCGGCCGGAGGCGTCTTCAGCACGAAGGTGAAGGTTCGATCCGAGAAGATCGAGATCACCGCCGGAATGATCAGGCCCTGCTGCTCCGCCGTGCGGGCGTTGAAGGCCTTGCAGAACTCCATGATGTTGACGCCGTGCTGGCCGAGCGCCGGCCCGACCGGGGGGGACGGATTCGCCGCGCCCGCCGGGCACTGGAGCTTGACCATCGCAATCAGTTTCTTCGCCATCGTCTATACCTTCTCGACGTGCTCGTACGACAGCCAGACCGGCGTCGCACGACCGAACACCGCGACCAGAACCTGAACCTGCTCCTTCTCCGGCTTCACTTCGCCCACGGTGCCCGAGAAGTTCGAGAACGGACCGTGGATCACCCGAACGTCCTCGCCCTCCTCGAAGCTCACCAACGGTTTGGGCTTCGAGGCCTGGGTCTGACCCAGCATGCGCCGGACGTCTTCCTCGGGGATCGGTGTGGGCTGCGAGCCCGAGCCCACGAAGCCACTGATCTTCGCGGTGTTCTTCACGATGTGCCAGAGCTCGTCGTCGAGCTGCATCTTCACCAGCAGATATCCGGGCAGGAACTTGCGCTTGCTGGTGCGCCGCTGCCCCTTCACGACCTCGACGACGTCCTCTTCCGGGATGACGATCTCTTCGATCGACGCCTCGCGGTTGAACTGCTTCGCGCGCTCGAGCAGCGACTGCTTCGCGCGCGCCTCCTGGCCGGAGAACGTGTGGATCACGTACCAAGACGCTGCCACTACGCGATCCTCCCCAGCTCGAAAAATCCTGCGACGCTCACGGCCAGACCATCCTCATCGTCCACGCCAGGATCCCGTCGACCGCGAAGAGCGCGATGGTGACCAGCGCGACGAGCACGACGACGCCGATCGTCCCGCCGACCGTCTCCTTCTGAGTCGGCCAGGTGACCTTCTTGAACTCGACCTGGACCTCGGACAGGAACTCGCGTCCCTCCGTTGCCCACTCGACCGGGTTCTTGCTCTCCACGACCTACCTCGCGCGCGCTGACTGGATGCTGGCAGGCCAGGAGGGACTCGAACCCCCAACCTGCGGTTTTGGAGACCGCTGCTCTACCAATTGAGCTACTGACCTGCGGGAAGCGTTTCTCTACTCGATCACTTCGGCGACGACGCCGGCGCCGACGGTGCGGCCGCCTTCGCGGATCGCGAAGCGCAGACCCTGGACCATCGCGATCGGGGTGATCAGATCCACCTTGATCGCGATGTTGTCTCCCGGCATCACCATCTCCGTTCCCTCCGGAAGCTCCACGATCCCCGTCACGTCCGTCGTCCGGAAGTAGAACTGCGGCCGATAACCCTTGAAGAACGGCGTGTGACGTCCGCCCTCCTCCTTCGTCAATACGTACACTTCCGCCTTGAACTTCGTGTGCGGTGTGATCGAGCCCGGCTTCGCCAGGACCTGACCCCGCTCCACGTCTTCCTTCTTCGTGCCCCGCAACAGACAACCGATGTTGTCCCCCGCCTGGCCCTCGTCCAGAAGCTTCCGGAACATCTCCACGCCCGTGACCGTCGTCTTCGTCGTCGGCTTCACGCCCACGATCTCGACCTCGTCACCCGTGTGGACCTTCCCCTGCTCCACCCGACCCGTCACCACCGTCCCGCGACCCGAAATCGAGAACACGTCCTCGATCGGCATCAGGAACGGCTTGTCCAGCGCGCGCTTCGGCTCCGGGATCCACGCGTCCAGCGCGTCCATCAGCTCGTCGATGCACTTGTTCGCTTCGTCGTCCGCCGAGTTCTGCCCTGCCTTCAACGCGCTGCCGCGGATGATCGGAACGTCATCCCCGTTGAAATCGTTCTTCGTCAGCAGCTCCCGCACCTCGAGCTCCACCAGCTCCAAAAGCTCCGGGTCGTCCACCATGTCGACCTTGTTCAAAAACACCACCATGTACGGGACGTTCACCTGCTTCGCGAGCAGTACGTGCTCCCGCGTCTGCGGCATCGGACCGTCCGCCGCGCTCACCACCAGGATCGCGCCGTCCATCTGCGCCGCACCCGTGATCATGTTCTTCACGT
>CAZMKX010000740.1:0-2270 GCA_964566375.1 uncultured Myxococcales bacterium | reverse complement strand
GGCCGCACGCAGCTGCCGCGCTTCGTCGATCGCTACATGAACGGCGTGATCAAGCTCGACGAGATGGTCACCGCGGAGCTGCCGCTCGAGCGCATCAACCACGCCTTCGACCTGATGCACGACGGCGCGGCCATCCGGTCGATCATCAAATATTGACTACGTCCGGCTGCGCCTCGCGGCGCGCCGTGTCTTCGGGCGAACCGCCTCTGCGCGAACAGATCCCCGGGAACTCAGTAGCCGAGGATGCGCGCGGAGAGGTACGCGGGAAGCTGAGCGAGGTCGATACGCTCCTGCTTCATGGTGTCGCGTTCGCGAACCGTGGCCTTCGCGTCGGTCTCCGACTCGAAATCGTAGGTGACACAGAAAGGCGTCCCAACCTCGTCCTGGCGGCGGTAGCGCTTGCCGATCGAGCCAGGCACGTCGAAGTCGACGGCGAAGCGGCGGCGCAGGTCGGCGGCGAGCTTCTCGGCGGGCTCGGAGAGCTTCTTCGAGAGGGGCAGGACCGCCACCTTGATCGGCGCCAGCTGCGGCGTGAAGCGGAGCACGACGCGCTTCTCGCCTTCGACCGCCTCCTCGGCGTAGGCGCTGCAGAGCAGGGCGAGCAGGCAGCGGTCGACGCCGACCGACGTCTCGACGACGTACGGGACGTAGCGCTCCTTCGACTCCGGGTCGGTGTACGACTGGTCCTTGCCGGAGTGCTGGTTGTGCTGCGTCAGGTCGAAGTCGCCGCGGTGGTGCACGCCCTCGAGCTCCTGCCAGCCGAACGGGAACTCGAAGACCACGTCGTAAGCCGCCTTCGCGTAGTGCGCGAGCTCGTCGGCGCCGTGCTGATGCCAGCGGAGCTTGGCGGGGTCCAGGCCGATGTCGTGGTGCCAGCGCATGCGGATCTCGCGGAAGCGCTCGAACCAGTCCATGGCCTCGCCGGGCGGCGTGAAGAATTCCATCTCCATCTGCTCGAACTCGCGGGAGCGGAAGATGAAGTTGCGCGGCGTGATCTCGTTGCGGAACGCCTTGCCGATCTGCGCGATCCCGAACGGCGGCTTCATGCGCGCGGACTGCATCACGCGCTTGAAGTCCAGGAAGATCGACTGACACGTCTCGGCGCGAAGGTACGCCTCACCGGCCGAGTCATCCGCCGCGCCGATCCGCGTCTTCAGCATCAGGTTGAACTGGCGCGGCTCGGTGAGCTCGTGCTTTCCGTCGTCGGAAGCGCTGCAGCGGTCGTCGACGTCGACCTGATCGGCTCGGAAGCGGCGCTTGCACTTGCGGCAGTCGACCATCGGGTCGTTGAAGTTGGCGACGTGACCCGACGCGACCCAGGTCTGCGGGTTCGCGATGATCGACGAGTCGAGCCCGACGACGTCATCGCGCTCGCGCACCATCCGCTGCCACCAGGCGGCCTTCACGTTGTTGCGCAGCTCCGTGCCGAGCGGGCCGTAGTCCCAGAAGCCCGCGATGCCGCCGTAGATCTCGCTGGACGGGTAGATGAATCCGCGATTCAGGCTGAGCGCGACGAGCTTGTCCATGAGATCCACGCGGGCGAGTATCCGAATGACGTTCCGGGGTGTCAACCAGCGAGGCGCGCGAGCAGCGCGACGACGGCGGTCTCGACGCGAAGCACGCGCGCACCGAGTGAGACACGTCGCGCACCGACGGCGTCGAGTCGCGCGAGCTCGTGATCCTGCAGACCGCCCTCGGGGCCGACGACGAGAACCGAGCCCGGCTCCGCGCTCGCGGGAAGCCGCGCGTCCGGCCCGGGGTGCGCGACCAGGATCGCACCGCCGTCGGAGAGCCGCGGCAACGCGTCCTCGACGAAGGGCCGGAACCGCCGCTCGAGCGCGATCGTCGGCAGGCGCGTATCGCCGGCCTGCTCGAGCCCGAGCAGGAGCTGCTCGCGGAGCGCGGCGTCCGCGAGCCCCGTGCTCTGCCAGTAGCTCTTCTCGACGCGCGCGCTCCCGAAGAGCACGAAGCGCTTCACGCCGAGCGCCGTCGCCTGTTGCAGGACCTTGCGCAGGCTCGGCGGTCGCGGCAGCGCCAGCGCGAGCAGCAGGGGGAGCGCCGCGGGCGGATCGCGATCGAGTGCGACCTCGAGCTCGAGCGCGTCGTCGTCGAGCGCGCGGATCGTGCCGCGGCCGAGTCGCCCGTCGATGCGCCCGACCGCCAGAGACTCGCCGGGCTTCGCGCGCAGGATCTCGCGCACGTGGCGCAGCCGCCGGTCCGTGACGCGAACGCGTCCCCCGCTGATCTCGTCGGCTTCGTCGAAGAGCAGA
>CAZMKX010000739.1:0-2271 GCA_964566375.1 uncultured Myxococcales bacterium | reverse complement strand
GCCGACGCCGCGTACGAGCGCGCGATCGGTCTCGAGACCGATCCCGCGGTACGCCGCTTCCTCACCCGGTGTCGCGCGGAGCTGCGCTGAAAGAAGGAGAGAGCCATGTCCAGGATCACCCCGTTCCTCTGGTTCGACCACGCCGCCGAGGAGGCGGCGAACCACTACGTGTCGATCTTCCCGAACTCGCGAATCCTGAACGTCACCCGTTTCGGCGACGCCGGAAACGGCCCCAAAGGCTCCGTCATGACGGTGACGTTCGAGCTCGACGGCCTCGAGCTCACCGCGCTGAACGGCGGGCCGACGTTCCGCCTCACCGAGGCCTTCTCGCTCTCCGTGAGCTGCGCGACGCAAGCGGAGGTCGACACGCTGTGGACCCGGCTCTCCGCAGGCGGCGCGCCGGGGCGTTGCGGCTGGCTCAAGGACAAGTACGGGCTCTCCTGGCAGATCGTGCCCGCAGTCCTGCACGAGCTGCTGGGCGATCCCGATCCCGCGCGCGCGCGCCGCGTGACGGAGGCGATGCTGACGATGGACAAGCTCGATATACAGCTTCTGCAGAGGGCGCATCGAGGAGCGTAGACGGATGCTGAGCGCCGCCGAGCGCGCCGAGTTCGACGCGCGCGGGACCGTCCGACTCGCGAGAGCGGTGGAGTCCCGGCGCGTGGCGGACCTGCGCGCGCGCGTGCTCGACTTCGTCGCCGCCCGCGCGCTCATGCCCGAGTCGCCCGAGCCGGGCTTCGCGGTGACTCCGTCGCGCACTGCACCCGTCGTGAACGCACTCGGCTTCGACGAGGTCTGGGGATCGCGTGTGCGCGAAGCCATCGACGATCTGCTCGACGCGGGGACGTGGCACGTTCCGACGCACGCCGGCCAGCTGCTTGCGATGACCGCACCGATTCGCGGCGGCACCTGGCGGCTTCCGCACGAGATCTGGCACCTGGACTACCGCGCGCCCCACGCCTCGCGCGCGCTTCCCGGCCTTCAGGTCTTCCTGTGCGTGGACGAGGTCGCGGCGCGCGCGGGAGGCACCGTCGCGGTCGCCGGATCCGCGCGCGTGGTCGACGCGATCCGCCGCCGTTCGGCGCCCGGCTGGATCGGCAGCTCGAGCGACGTCCGGAAGGCGCTCTGCCGCGAGCTCGCGTGGTTCCGCGATCTCACGTCGCTCCGGCCGGGCGAGGACCGCCTCGCGCGCTTCATGACGCCCTCGATCTCCGAAGCAGCTGAGTCACTCCAGGTCGTCGAGCTGTGCGGAGACGCGGGAGACGTCTTCCTGATGCACCCGTGGACGCTTCACGCGCCCGCCGCGAACTGCGGCGAGCGCCCGCGCATGGTCCTCACGGAGCGGATCCACCAACGCTGAGCCGTCGTCGGATCAGCCCTTCCCGCTACGCCGTGTGCGCGACGATCGCCGGCACGACGACGTCCCACACCGCCGGCGGAAGCTCGTGCCCGACGACCTTCATCACGAGCAGCCGCGCGCCGGGAATCCCGCGCTCGAGCGCGCGCGCGTGGCCGAGCGGAAAGATCGGATCGCGCTCGCCGTGGATCACGAGCGTGGGGGCGACGATCTCGCCGAGCCGGTCGCGGATCGGCTCGCCGAGTGCCATGACGAAGTGATTGATCTGGCTCGAGGCGACGTTCGTCGTGCGCGCCCACTCGCGGTTCACTCCGTCGCGCAGCGCGGGCTCGTCGAAATGACCCGAATCCGCGGAGAAGATCCGCAAGAGCGCGATGAAGTGATCGAGCGCGGCCGCGCGGTCGGAGAAGTCCGGGCCGGGGCCGTTCACGTGCGCGAGGAACTTCGCCGACATCGCCGGTAGGCCGGGCCCGCCGGGGCTCGTTCCGATCAGCGTGAGCGACGCCACGCGCGCGGGCTGCGCGAGCGCGGCGCCCAGCGCGATTCCGCCGCCCATCGACGTGCCGACCAGGTGCGCGCGCGCGACGCCAAACGCGTCGAGCAGGCCGAGCGCATCGCCGACGAGGTCGTTCATCCCGTAGCCGGGCGCGCCGGTCGGGTAGCTCGCGGACTCGCCGGTGTCGCGGTGGTCGTAGCGGACGACGAAGCGCCCGCCCGCCGCGAGGCGCGCGCAGAAGCGGTCGTCCCAGCCGCCCATCGACGTGGCCGCGCCGTGGATCAAGAGGATCGCCGGGTCGACGCTCTCGCCGAAGGTCTCCGCGCACAGGCGCACCGCGCCCACGTCGACGATCGTCCGTCCCGACACGTCGCTCCTCCTCGCACAGGTATACACTGAGCCCAGGGAACGGGTCCCT
>CAZMKX010000738.1:0-2273 GCA_964566375.1 uncultured Myxococcales bacterium | reverse complement strand
TACCTCGAGGTGGTCATGGCGCGCGAGCTGTTCGCGCGCGCGGGGGGCAGCTTCGCGGTCGACGCGAGCGGCGCCCAGGACAACGTGATCCTGGTCGAGTTGCCGGGCTGACGCGCTCCGCTAGCGTCGTCAGGCTTGGCCCTTCGATCTCTCACGCGGAAGGTCGCTGCGGTCGTGACGGCCGCTGACGCGGAGCTGAACACGCTCGTCGTGCGTTATGCGCCACAGCGCGGCAGCCCCAACGAGATCGAGGACCGCATCCAGCTCGGCTCGGGTGGCGAGATGGCGGGCGTCTACGGCGTGGGTCGCTGGCTGCGGATCCTGCGCGCGGGGCGCGTTCACGTGCCTGGGGATCCGTACTCGATCTGTCGCGACCCGGAGCACGCGCTCGCGCTGTTGCGACGCTGTGTCGGCACGCCGGTTCAGCTCGTTCTCGCCAGAAGACTCGAGCGGTCACTCACGCTGTGGACCGATTCCGGCGTCGAGCGGATCGGCGCGGTGATCGACTTCGTCGAAGGCGCGGACGGTCTCTTGATCCGACGACGCGGCGGAGGCCAGCTCCTGTTCGTGGCGCGCGAGAGCTTGATCCGCTTCGAATCGGCGCTTCTCGAGCGCATGGAGGTCGTTTCCGTCGACGTTCTTCCGAAAGACAAATGAAGACGGCGCGGGATTTCACTTGCATGCGCAGCGTGGGTCTGATTTAAGAGCGGTTGCGGGTTGCTGCTGCCCCGCGCCGATCCGGATCTTCATCGGGGGGTGGAGGGTCCGAGATTCCGCGGGGCAGCACCCCGCATCGAGCGTTCGCGCTACCTTCCCGGTCCTGTTCGTCCGTCGTGAGCGTGGGAGGTTCTTGTGTTCGGGATCGGTACGACCGAGCTGATCTTGATTCTGGTCGTCGCACTCCTGGTGCTCGGCCCGAAGAAGCTGCCCGAGATCGCGCGCTCTCTGGGGCGCGGGATGGCGGAGTTCAGACGCGCGTCGAACGAGTTCACGCGCACGCTCTCGGCCTCGCTCGAGGAGCCGCCGTCGGCGCCACCTTCGACGCCCGCCAAGAACCCCGTCGACGGGGCGCGCCCGGCGGAAGCAGCGCCCGCACAGGTGAAGCGCGACGATGAGTGACGAGCCGCGGCCGATTCTCGAGCACCTCGGCGAGCTGCGGCGCCGGCTCTTCTGGGTGATCGGAGCCTGGGCGATCGCCTCGTTCGGCGCGAGCTTCTGGCCGAAGGAGCTCTTCGAGATCCTGATGGCGCCCGCGATCGACGCCGTGCGCGCCTCCGGACATACACTGATCGCCGTCGCCCCGAGCGAGCTCTTCATGACCTACCTGAAGACGATCCTGCTCACGGGCTTCGTCCTCGCGATGCCCGTCACGCTCTGGCAGATCTGGGCCTTCGTCGCGCCCGGGCTGTACGAGAACGAGAAGCGGCTCGCGTTCCCGTTCGTGCTCTCCACCACGCTTCTCTTCGTCGTCGGTTGCGCCTTCAGCTACTACTTCGCGCTGCCGCTGATCTTCGGCTACTTCGTCTCGCTCGAGGCCGACTACGTGCACACGAGCTGGACGACCGAGGCGGTGTTCAGCTCGGTGTCGACGATGTACATGGCGTTCGGATTCTCGTTCGAGCTGCCGATCGTCCTGGTCGCCCTTGCCCTCGCAGGCGTGGTCACGCCCCAGTGGCTCGCTTCGAACCGAAAGTACGCGATCCTGGCGGCATTCATCGTCGGTGCGATCCTGACCCCGCCGGACGCGACCAGTCAGGTCATGCTCTCGATTCCGCTGTGCCTGCTGTACGAGCTCTCGATCTGGGTTTCGCGGCTGCTCGTACGCAAGCCGGGCGCCTCGCTCCTGCCCGTGGAGAGGCCCGAGGGCTGATGCGCGGCGACCGGATCGACGCGGTTCTGCTCGACATGGGCGGTGTCCTGCTGCCCGAGCTCACCACCTACGAGCGTGCCGCTCGAGACCGCGCGCTGCTCGAAGCGCTGCGGGATCAGGGCGTGGGGAGCCCGGAGTCGCTCGTGCTGACGTGCGCCAAGCGCGTGCGCGAGGCCTATCGCGAGCTGGCTGCGGAGTGCAGTCAGCCCGACCTCGACCGCGTTCTGGCCGACTGCTCGCCGACGGTGCGGGGACTCCTGCTCGGCGCATTCCGGCGCGAGGCCGCGCCGCGGCCGTATCCGCACGCGCGCGAGATCGTGGCGGAGCTCGCGCGCGATTACGCGCTGGGCCTGGTCTCGAACAACGCGCTGCCGGGCGATCACCACGCGCGCGTGCTCGAGCG
>CAZMKX010000737.1:0-2274 GCA_964566375.1 uncultured Myxococcales bacterium | reverse complement strand
GAGGCGCCCGCGGAGCTCTCCGGTTCGCAAGCCCTGCAGCGGCGTGTCGATCCGAACCACGGCCGTCAGCGGCACGCGCATGAGCGGGCCGACGCGCACGACCTGCACCACGCCCGGCAGCGGCCGCGACTTCGCGGCGAGCGGCGCGCCGATCCCCGGGCGCCGGTAGCGGTTGCGCAGTCCCTCGACCTCGATCTCGGCCACCGGCTGCAAGTCGAAGAGCTCGGTTCCATTCAGCTGAAACAGGTCCGGCGAGCGGGTCACGGACAGGCGCGCGAACGGCAGCGTGAACTCGCCCGGTCCCGCGAGCGGAATCGTGCCATCCGGGCCGCGTTTGAAGCCCGAAGTGAGCGCACGGTTGTACAGGTCCGCCGCGATCCGCTCGCGTGGATCGAGGTTGCCGAGCGGCTCGCGCCCCCGCTCGGGAAAGAGCAGCGCGTAGCTGTAGACCACCGCTGCTGCATAGCCGGTCTGCAGCTTCGTCTCCTCGGCGCGCAGGAAGGAGAGCTCCGCGAGCGCGAAGAGGGTGTCCGCCGGGAAGTCGCCGGCGCGCGCCGCCGCATGCAGCTGCGCGAGCGCGGCGTCCGGGTCTTCGTCCCAGGTCGCCATCAAGTCGTAGCGGCGCAGCTGGTTCAGGGAGAAGTCGCTCGGCTGGTCGGCGGTCAGCGCGCTTCGCGTCAGGTAGAGCTGAACCTCGCGCGGGTCGGCGATCCGGATTCCGATCGGGGACGCACAGCCGGTCAGCGCACCCGCCGCCACCAGCGCCCGCAGGGCGAGAGTGAATCTTGGCGTGCATCGCATCCGAGCCAGACTAGCGTGGCATTGGATTTGTGCCGATGCTGACGCAGAAGTCAGGGAGGTCGCGTGAAGACCGGCTGTAGACGCGTCGCAGTGCTCGCGATCCTGGTCGCGTCCGTCGCGACCGCGGGTGCACCGACGACCGACACCGAATGGCGCCAGCGCGGCGCGGCCGCGGTTCTGCCGCTCAAGCAGGCGCTGCTCGCGGAGCTGAATGCCGCGCTCGAGAAGGGACCCGAGAACGCGATCGACGTCTGTCGCATTCGCGCGCCCGCGCTCTCGGCCGCGGCGAGCTCGCCGGCGTTGCGGATCGGACGCACGAGCGAGCGGCTGCGCAATCCCGCGAACGCCCCCGCGGACTGGGTGACGCCGCTGCTCGCGGAGTACGCTGCGCGACCGACCGACCGGGAGCCCCGCGTTTCGCGACTCGCCTCCGGGTGGATCGGCTACGTCGAGCCCATCTACGTCGCACCGATGTGTCTGACCTGTCACGGTGAGACGATCGCTCCACAGCTTCAGGCCCGCCTGCGCGCGCTCTACCCGCAGGACCGCGCCACGGGCTTTCGCGCGGGCGACTTCCGCGGCGTGTTCTGGGTAGAGTTCGAGGAATCCGGGAATCGAGAGGAGGGACGCCGGTGACCGAAACCCCGAGAGCACAGCTCCCCGACTGGATCGCCGAGCACTTGAAGAAGTATCTCGCGACGAACGGCGCGGACGGTCACATCTGGAGAGGCGTGACGACGCTCCTGCTGACCACGACCGGTCGGAAGACGGGCCAGCCGCTGCAGCTGCCCCTGATCTACGGCAAGGACGACGACCGCTACGTGGTCGTCGCGTCGCGCGGTGGCGCGCCCGACCATCCGGCCTGGTACAAGAACCTGGTCGCGAATCCGCGCGTGAAGGTGCAGGTGCTGGCGGACAAGTTCCCGGCCAACGCGCGCACCGCGACCGGCGCCGAGCGCGCGCGCCTGTGGCAGGCGATGGCGAGGATCTTCCCGCCGTACGAGGAGTACAAGGCGAAGACCTCGCGCGAGATTCCGGTCGTGGTGCTCGAGCGCGCCTGAGGGCGTGATAGGATCGCAGCCGCACGCGAGGGAGGGAATCCTTTGGGCGAGCCGAACGGCACCGGTCTCTGGCACGAGCGGTATCCGGAGCTCGGAACGCGGCCGATCCCGATCGACTCGTACGTCTCCGAATCGGAATGGCAGCTCGAGAAGGAGCGCATCTTCCGGCGCGTCTGGCTGAACGTCGGCCGCGTCGAGGAGCTGCCGCGACCCGGTGACTTCCTGGTGAAGGATCTGCCGACCTGCGACACGTCGCTCCTGATCGTGCGCGAGGAGGATGGACGGATCCAGGCCTTCCACAACGTCTGCTCGCACCGCTGCAACAAGCTCGTGTGGAAGCCGGGCGCGGGCTCCGGCCGCGGCTTCGTCTGCAAGTTCCACGGCTGGACCTACGGCCTCGCCGGCGAGCTCC
>CAZMKX010000736.1:0-2274 GCA_964566375.1 uncultured Myxococcales bacterium | reverse complement strand
TTCACCTTCGACTACGCCCACGACGACACGAACCAGCGCGTCTGGAACCTGCTCTCGCGTGACCCGATCTTCACCGATCTCGCGGAGCACCCGTCGGCCCTGCACCTGCTGAAGGCGTTCATGGGCTGGCCGATCCTGCTCTCGAACATCTCCGCGAACATCACCGGCCCGGGCGGGGGTGAGATGGTCCTGCACGCCGACCAGATCTACATGCCGGAGCCGTGGTCGGGCATCCAGGGCATGAACGTCGCATGGTGCGTGGACGACTTCACCGACGAGAACGGCGCGACGCGCGTCGTGCCCTTCACGCACAAGCTGAATCGCATGCCGACCGACGCGGAGCAGACCGCCGAGACGGTCGCGATCGAGGCGCCGGCAGGCACGATGGTCATCATGGAAGGCCGTATCTGGCACAAGACCGGTACGAACCGCACGAAGGACAAGCGCCGAGCGGGCATCTTCGGTTTCTACACGCTCCCGATCTATCGCACGCAGGAGAACTGGTTCCTGTCTCTCGACCCCACCGTGCGCCAGTTCGCGTCGGACACGATGCTCACGCTGCTCGGCTACAAGGCCGACGGCCTGGGCATGGTGAACGGAGCGTCGCCGCTTTGAACCTGCGCGCGAAGACCCCGGACGACGCGAAGCGGCTCCTCGACGCGGAGGGCGTGTGCGTGATCGAGGACGTGCTGGACGCGCGCGGCGTCGCGCGCGTGAAGCAGGCGCTGCTCGACGGAATCGCGCGCGACGAGACCGGCGGCGTGCCCGTGCGCGGCTTCCCGTTCGATCCCGACACGAAGAACATCCGGCTCTTCGACCTGATCGGGAAGGACCCCGTCTTCGCCGAGCTCGCCGAGCACCCGCTCGCGGTCGCGCTCGTGACGCACTCGATCGGCTCGCCGTTCCTGCTCTCGAACTTCTCCGCGAACGTCACCGCCCCGGGCTCGGGTGCGATGTACATGCACGCCGACCAGGGCTACGTGCCGGCGCCGTGGCCGCCGTACCCGATGGCGACCAACGTCGCCTGGGCGCTCGACGACTTCACCGAAGCCAACGGCGGCACGCGCTTCATCCCGCGCTCGCACCTGCGCGACCACGGCCCCGATCCCGCCGCGCGCTACGACGAGGCGATTCCGATGGAGTGCCCCGCCGGCTCGATCTTCGTCATGGACGCGCGCATCTGGCACCAGACCGGCCCGAACGTCACGGCCGACGTCACCCGCGCGGGATTGTTCGCATACTACGTGCGACCGTTCATCCGCCCGCAGTGGAACTGGTACCAGACCGTGACGCCGGAGCTGCTCGAGCGGCTCTCGCCGCAGATGCGCGAGATGCTCGGCTTCGGCTCGAACGTGACGAGCTCGCTCGAGTCACTCTATCTGAAGCGCCAGGGCCTCGAGCCCGCGAAGTCGGCGCTCGCGGCCGACGTCCCGACGGCGCTCAGGTCCACGCGCGCGCGAGACTGAGCGCCGGCTCACTCCCGCGGGTCGACGGACCACTCGCCCGCGTCCGCGACGCGCACGAGCTTCATCCACGGAACGCGGCGCTGGTCGCCGGCGATGTGGCCGACGAGGAGCAGGAAGTCCGTGTCGTCGACGTCGCCGACCTCGCGCACGAGCTGCTCGCGGGCGAGACGGCCGCGCGGACACAGCACGGGGCGCACGCCGTAGGGCAGGGCGAGCTTGCGCCAGGTGTCCTCGAAGCGCGTCGGCGCGACGATCGGAACGCCGGGCCTCTGCCGGGAGAGCAGGCGTGCCGCGATTCCGCCGCGCGACCAGGTGATGATCGCGCGCGCGCCACAGTCGCGGGCGGTGCGCACGGCCGCCTGCGAGAACACCACCAACTCGTGTAGCTCGCCGGAGACGCCTTCGATCGGCGTCTCGGGCCGGTTCGGATACGCCTCTTCGGTGGCGTCGATGATGCGGCTCATCGCGCGGCACGCGCGCACGGGGTCGTGCCCGATCGCGGTCTCGTCGGAGAGCATCACGGCGTCGGTCCCGTCGAGTACCGCGTTCGCGACGTCGGTGATCTCGGCGCGCGTCGGCCGCGGCGCGGTCACCATCGACTGCAGCATCTGCGTCGCGGTGATCGCGGGCCGGCCGGCGCGGATCGCCGCCTGCACGATGCGCTTCTGCTCGATCGGCACGCGCTCGAACGGGATCTCGAGCGACAGGTCGCCGCGCGCGATCATCACGGCGTCGGCGCGGGACAGGATCGCCTCCAGGTTCTCGAGCGCGAGCTTGGTCTCGATCTTCGCGACCAGCGGCGTCGGCC
>CAZMKX010000735.1:0-2278 GCA_964566375.1 uncultured Myxococcales bacterium | reverse complement strand
CGCGCGGCGGCCGGCGCGGAGCGCTCGACGGACTGGCGCGCGTCGTGCACTGCTCACTAAATGCTGGGCCGTTCGGATCGCGCCGCGCCAACGCGGCGCCGAGTGCGCGCGCAGCGCGCGCTGCTCTGTTCCTGATCGGGAGAGGCGGCGCGGAGCGCGGCCGCTCTCCCCTCTATCGGAAGGGGACTGCCTGCAACCGTTGTATTCATAACCTGTGATCGTGATCCCCCCAGCGGCCCGGATCGGTCCGACGGCGGCCGCCTCTGGCCTGTAGCTGTCGTGATCACGAGCGAGACGGCTCGCCGCGGGCTCGACTGACGCGCGACGCGATCACGATCTGCTGAACGCGCGGCGTGTGATCCCTCGGGGCGAACGGATCCCGCCCTCCGTGCGGCTCGTGCACGACGCCCGGATCCGCCCTGTGCGGCGCTACGAAGGCGGTCGAGGCGGCGGACCCTTCCGCAGCCAATAGACATTGAGCGCGTTGCGCACGAGCGTCAGCACGCCGGCCACCATCCGCGGCTTCGGGATCCCGAGGTACTCAGGTTCGGAGTCGTGCGCGGGCGGTTGGTTGAACAGGAGCGCGCCACCTCGATCGAGCGCGACCATGGGGCCGCAGTCGTCGCGGCCCGTGACGACCGTGTCGCGCTCGAGCTTCGCGAGCTCGCGCGGCGTGATCGGGATCGCTTCGCCGTGCTCGTGCTTGAACAGCCGACGGACCGCGTCGTGTGACGTCGCGAAAATGTATTCGATCGTGCACGGCACGCCGTCGTGCGCGTTGATCGAGAGCGACGCGAGCGCGCCGCGGCTGTAGCCCTTCACGACGCGCGAGAAGCCTCGGCGCGTCGTGGTGCGCGAGAGCAGGAAGATCGAATACGCGTACGCGATGATCCGACGGCTGCGGATGTCCGAAAAGTCGGCCGGCCTGGGCGGGATCGCGACCAGATTCCCGTCGCGGATCGTGTGCGTGTCCATCCCGAGCGCGATCCGCTCGATCGCGCGCCGGTAGGATCGCAGCCTGCGCGGGAACGATTCGAGCGCGGCCCGCGCTCGAGCGCCCGTGTGATCCAGCTCGATCGCGCGGTGCGTGCCCTGCACTTCGATCGGGATCTGCTCGGGCGACCACCCGACCGCGCCGCGGCCCTGGGCATCGGCGACGCGGCGCGCGTGGTTCTCGCGGCGCGCCTGCGACAGCGGCCGCATGCCCGATCGGCGCGCGATCGCGATCCGGGGAGCTGGGCGCGGACGCTGGCGCGGCTCGGGCACCCGAGCTGCGACCTTCGTGCTCGAGCGCTCGTGCTGCCTTCGGACCTGACGCGAGGCGTCCGCCGGCGACGCGCTACGGCTGGCGTCCGCGATCTCGCCCGGACGCTGGATCGGGCGCGCCGCGTCCAGCTGCTCGACACGACGCGTCGTGTCTGCAGGCGTCGCGGAGGACCTCCGGACGTCAGGCGTCGGGACGTCGCGCGCGACGGCGGCCGCTGCGCGATCGCGCTGCTCGGCGGCCGTCCTGTCGAGGCTCGCAAGGGCCGCCTCGGCTTCCTCGAGCGTCCACCCCTGCCGCTTCGCGACCTTCTCGGCTTCGTGCCGGCGCGCGTCCCGTCGCCACTTCGCGAGGAGCTCCGCGGCCTCGTCGTTGATGGGCAGGCCCCCCTGTGCAGGGAGCTTGAGATCGGGACCGTTCGGGGGTAGGTTTGTCTTTGTCATCGCCGCCGCGATGGCTGGGCCCGGCGCAGCTAGTAACTGCTCCGGGCCGCCTCTTTTTCTGGGCTATGAAGAGCCGACGAGCCCCAGCAAGAGGCACGCGAAAAATGCCTCGATGTCGGGAGAGCGAGCCGGCACCCCATGTGCCCGTCGCGTGTACCGCTGACAGTTGTCGGTGATCGTCCACGCTTCGCCGATCCGCGAACGCGCGTAGCCGATCACCACCTCGGACGAACGGGCGCCCGGGTACCCCACGATCCGCAGCTCGCGACCGTCCGGCGCGTACTGCGCGGCCGGCTCTTCCTCGGCGCGATAGCTGCGCTTCGACTTGTGCAGGATCCGCGGCTCGCCCGACGCGTCGAGCGCGTCAGACAGGATCCCTTCGTGCCAGACACCCGAGATCCGGACGGCGATGATCGTCCCGGGGCGGAGGGTCGCCAACGCTCGCCGACGCTCGGCCGAGCTGACCCCCCACGGCTTCACGACAGAGCCCCGACGAGTCTCGGGCCACGGCTGCCCAAAGTAGCCGCGCCCGCATTCGGGGTTGTGTCCGTCTCGCCCATGATCCCGAGAC
>CAZMKX010000734.1:0-2279 GCA_964566375.1 uncultured Myxococcales bacterium | reverse complement strand
TCTTGATCGGTACGTCGGACCTGAGCCAGTTCCGGCTCATGAACGGCAAGGCGCCCGGTCCGAAGTGCGCCACGTGCCCGCTCACCTGCAGCGCAGGCGCTTCGGGAAGCTGCAACTAGGCCGGATCTCAGCCCGTGTGCTTGCGCGTGAACTCGCCGATGCGCTCGACCGCTTGACGGGACTCGGGCACGTCGGGGCCGAAGAGCTGCCAGACGTGGATCAGGCCGTCCCAGGTCTCGAGCGTGACGTCGACGCCGTCGGCCTTCGCCTTCGCGGCGACGCGCGTCGAGTCGTCGAGCAGCAGCTCGCGCGTGCCGACCTGGATCAGGAGCGGCGGCAGCCCGCGGAAGCTCGCGTAGAGCGGCGCCGCGTGCGGGTGGCGCAAGTTCGACGACGCGTAGTGCCTGCCCATCTCGCGCAGGCCGTCGAGCTGGAGCAGCGGATCGTCGGCTCCGCCGGGCTGCGCGGAGGCCCCCGTGCCTTCGAGGTCGACCCAGGGCGACATGCAGATTCCCGCCGCCGGCAGCGGCTGCTTCGAGTCGCGCAGCGCGAGGAGCGTGGCGAGCACGAGCCCGCCGCCCGCCGAGTCACCGGCCAGCGCGATCTTCGCGGGTGACACGCCCGTGCTGAGCAGCCAGCGGTAGGCGGCGGTCGCGTCCTCGACGGCCGCGGGGAACGGATGCTCGGGCGCGAGCCGGTAGTCGATCACGAGCGCCCGGGCCTGCGTGGCGCGCGCGATTCGCGACGCCAGCTCGCGGTGCGTGTTCAGCGAGCCGATCACGTAGCCGCCGCCGTGCAGATAGAGGATCACGCGGTCGGTGCGGCTCTCGGGCACGCGCACCCACTCCGACGGAACACCCCCGGCATTGACACGTTCGTGTGTCACGTCCGCGGCCAGCGGGAACATCTGCGCCATCTGCTCGAAGCCGGCGCGGGTCTCCTCGACGGTCGGGGCGACGATGGGCGGCCGGGACGTGAGCAGGGTGACGATCATCTCGTGCTGCGGGCTGGGCATGCGGAATCCTCCCTCGGTCTCGACCGAGCATACCAGAGGCCGTCGGCGCGAAGCGCGTTCAGGCGGGGACGGCCATTCCCTTCGCGACGGCGGGACGCGCGGCGATGCGCTCGATCCACGCGACCGCGTTCTTCTGCTTCATCAGGTCGGGCAGCTTCAGGTCGTAGGCCGCGCGCAGCCACGGGTAGTGCATGATGTCGCCGATCGAGTAGTCGCCCGCGAGATACGGCCGCCCGTCGGAGAGGATCTTGTCGAGCACGCCGAGCAGGCGCGCGACCTCGGTCGAGAAGATCTGGATCATCTCCTGGTTCTTCTCGCCTTCCTTGCGCATGGCGGCGCCGAGCCGGCCCAGGTTCGGACCGATCCCGCCGGCCTGGAAGAACGCGTACTGGATCGCCGCGATCCGCCTTCGCGGATCCTTCGGCAGGATCACGCCCTTGGGGTCGTGCTTCTCGCCCAGATACACGAGGATCGCACCCGACTCCCAGATCACGAGCCCGTCGTCCTCGAGCACGGGGATCTTGTGGTTGGGATTCAGCGCCAGGAACTCGGGCTTCAGCTGCTCGTTCTTGCCGAGATCGACCTTGCGCACTTCGTACGGCACGCCCAGCTCTTCGAGCGCGATCGAGATCTTGCGGCCGTTCGGGGTCGTCCACGTGTAGAGCCGGATCATCGGATTCTCCTCATCGGGTTAGCCTATACTGCCGCGCGTGAAGCTGGTGACTTTCACGCACGAGGGGTCGACGCGGATCGGCGTCGTCGACGGTGACGAAGTGGTCGATCTGGCTGCGGCCGCGCCCGATCTGCCGCGCCAGATGGAGGCTTTCCTCGAGGCGGGCTCGAGCGCGCTCGAACGCGCGCGGGCGGCGTCGCGCGGCGGGCCGCGTATCGCGCTCGCGAGACTGCGACTCGAGGCGCCCGTTCTGCGGCCGCGCAAGTTCCTGGCGATCGGGCTCAACTACGCGGACCACGTTGCTGAGACTGGCCGGCCGGCTCCGGAGTTTCCGGTCTTCTTCAACAAGCAGGTCAGCTGCGTGAACGGCCCCTACGATCCGATCTGGATGCCGCGTGTCTCCGACAAGCTCGATTACGAGGGCGAGCTCGCGTTCGTGATCGGCCGGCGCTGCCGGCACGTGCCGAGGGCGCGCGCGCACGAGGTGATCGCGGGCTATCTGATCTGCAACGACGTCTCCGTGCGCGACTGGCAGCACCGCTCACCGACGATGACGCTCGGCAAGTCGTTCGACACGCACGGGCCGCTCGG
>CAZMKX010000733.1:0-2280 GCA_964566375.1 uncultured Myxococcales bacterium | reverse complement strand
TCCGCGAGCGCGCGGCCCGCGTCGTCGTCGGGCGCGAGCACGACCGAGACGTGCGCTGCGCTGGTTCGCGCGAGCGCGCGCACGACGCGCTCGAGCAACGGCACGCCGTCGAGCGGACGCAGGTGCTTCGCGCCGCCCATGCGCGACCCGCGGCCGGCCGCGAGCACGCAGGCCTCGATCCCGTTCACGGCAGACGGAAGACTCATCGCGAAGCCGCGCTGCGCGCCGCCCCGATCGCGAGCTCGAGACCGCGCGCGAACTCCGTCGCGAAGTCGCACGACGCGAGTGCGGAGCCGAGCCTGCGCAGCTCGGGAAACGACGTGGGGTCGAGCGTCCCGGGCACCGCGAGCGAGGCCGCGCCCGCGCCCGTGAGCGCCGCCGTCTCGGTCAGAAGCGCCCCCGTGATGTAGGCGAGGAAGGCCCAGAAGTGCGCGAGCAGCTCCCGGTCGGCGAGCCCCGCTTCGCGCAGCGCCCCGAGCGTGGCCTCGATCGGCGCGAATGCGTCGGGAATCGTCGGCACGCGCGTCGCGAGCAATGGGAACACGTGAGGATGCGCGAGCGCCGCACGCCGGAACTCGTGCCCGACGTGGCGCAGCCGCTCGTCCCACGTCGCCCTTGGATCGGGCGGCGCGAATCCTGCCAGCACGCGCGCAGCCACGGCGTCGACCAGCGCGGCCTTGTCCGGCACGTGCTTGTACAGCGACATCGCCTCCACACGCAGCGCCGTGCCCAGGCGCCGCATCGACAGCGACTCGACGCCGTCGCGATCGATCAGCCGCAGCGCCGCCGCGACCACGCGCTCGGGCGTGAGGGCCTTGCGCGCGGGTCGGGAAGCCATGCTTGACAGCTTACGCCGTAATCGTCAGGCTCTCAATCCATGGATTACACTGTAAGCTCGTTCGACCAACTGCCCTTTGCCGCGCTCGGCGGCCAGCCCGGCTTTGCGCCGGGCGCGATCGAGCCGTTCGTCGCGGAGTCGCGCGTCGCCCTGCTCGCCTACCTGCGCAGCGACGGAAGGCCGGGCCAGGCGCCGATCTGGTACACGCACCGCGACGGCGCCTTCCACATGTCGACGGTGACCGGCTCGCCCAAGCACCGCGCCCTCGAGCGCGATCCGCGCGTGTGCCTGACGATCCAGGACGAGCGCCCTCCCTACCGCGCGCTGATCGCGGACGGCACGGTCGAGCTCGAGGCGCTCGACGGCCGCTTCGCCGATCCGACCGCGGGCATGGCCGTGCGCTACTTCGGGCGGCTCGGCGCGGCAGAATACGAGCGCATGACGGCAGCGGAGTACGCGCGCACCGGACTCACGCTGATCACGCTTCGGCCGAAGGCGCTGCGCGGCTTCGACAACACGCGCGCGCTTTCGCGCGGCGCCCTGCTCTTCATGCGCCTGCGCGACCACCTTCCGCTGCCCAAGGCCTGGCTGTGAGCGAGGCGCCTCGGATCGTCGCCGTCGACGCGGCGCTCGCCGCACGCTTCGCCTCACTGATTCCGGCGCTGGTGCGCGCGACGGGGCCGGTCAGCTACGAGTACCAGTTCGGCACGCGGCCGGGCTTCTTCGACGACTTCGTCGGCGGCTCTTGGCGGACGCCCGACACGCTGTTCAGCCACAGCGTGGCGCGCATCGCGCTCGCGGATGACGAGCTGGCCGGGCTCGAGATCGGTTTCGACGGCCCGGATTTCTACCGCCTGCGCGACGCGCTCGTGCAGGTGTCGGGTCGACTGATGGAGCAGGGCCGCGCGACGCCGGCGGAGCTGCGCGAGCTGGCGGTGCGCTCGGCGAAGGCGAGCTACCTGAACGCGCACATTCCCAGGCGCGTGTACTACCTGCACGCGCTGTCGGTGCCGGAACGCTTCCGCGGCCGCGGCTTCGGCGCGCGCCTGCTCGAACACGCGATCGAGCGCGCCCGCGGCGCGGGGCACCGCGCGCTGCAGCTCGACGTGCTGGCCGACAATCCAGCCGTGCGCTTCTACGAGTCGATGGGACTCGGCGTGCTGGCCGAGACGCGCTCGCCCGCGCTCTCGCGCGAGCACGGCTTCCCGTCCGAGCTGCGCATGGAGATCGCGCTCTAGTTCCTCGTTCGACTTCGCTGGGCTCCGCCTCGCTGCGTGCCGCTGCGCGGCTTGCGGGCGGCGCTCATCCTGGGCCACGTCTCTCAGTCGCGGCGCGACCGTCAGTCGTCCTTCCGCAGGCCGAGCAGGCGCAGGATCGTGCGCCACAGGAGCTGGAAGAACGAGCTCACCGGCGGCGCGGCGACCTTCACTTCCGGCGCTTCG
>CAZMKX010000732.1:0-2284 GCA_964566375.1 uncultured Myxococcales bacterium | reverse complement strand
CGAAGCTGCTCGACGTGAACATGATGGTCGGGCCGGGCGGGCAGGAGCGCACGCGCGAGGAGTTCCGCGCGCTGTTCGCGCGCGCGGGCCTGCGGCTCGCCCGCGTGATTCCGACCGCCTGCCCCCTCAGCATCCTCGAAGCCGTCCGCGCCTGAGATGCGCGGACCCGTCGCCGAGATCGAGGCCGACCCCGCGCTCCGGTTCTACGGCATCGCTCTGGCGGCCACGAACCTGCTCACGGCCTACTGGCTGCTGGACCACGATCTGGCGTCGGTGGTCGCGTCGGGCGAGGACGCGTACTGCTGGCCGCTCGTTCCCGGCTGCGAGGCGTTGCGCGTGCTGTCGGCGGGACAGCTCCACGTCGCGTTCTACGCGTACGCGGCCGTCGCGCTCGCCTCCGCCCTCGCGTTCCTGCGCCCCCGGACGACGGTCTACGGATACGTCGGGCTCGTCGCGTCGACGCTCTTCAAGCTCTTCGTCGTCGCGCTCGACTTCCGCCTGCGCCGCAACCAGCACTACATGGCGTTCGCGGCCACCGCGGCGTTCCTGCTCGTGCCCGACCGGCGCGCGACGCTGCAGCTGCTGCTGGTGCTCTTCTATTTCTGGGCGGGCACGCTGAAGCTGAACTGGGAGTGGCTCTCGGGCGCGGCCCTGTACAAGCCGCTCTGGCTCTTCACCGGGCGCGGCGTGATCGTCGCGTGCGCGTACGTGATCGTGCTCGAGCTCGTGATCGTCTGGGGTCTGCTCGCGCGCGACCGCCGGATCTTCTGGGCGAGCCTTGCACAGGTCGCGGTCTTCCACGCCTTCTCGTGGGCGGTGGTGGGCTTCTTCTACCCGCTGCTGATGGCGGGGCTGCTGGCGATCTTTCCGCTGGCGCGCCTGATCCCGGATCCCGCGGGCGTCTCGCCGTCGCGCTTCCCGCGCCCCGCGCTCGTGGTCGCGCTGCTCTTCTCGCTGATGCAGCTCTCGACGCACCTCTATCCGGGCGACACCGCCATCACCGGCGAGGGACGGCTCTTCGCACTGCACATGTTCGACGCGCGCGTCGAGTGCGAGGCGACCGCCATGCTCGCGCTCCCGAGCGGTGATCAAGTGAAGCTCAGGCTGCCCGCCGGGAGCGCGCGAACGGCCTGCGACCCGATCATGGTCCACGGAACCGCGCGGATTCTGTGTCGCAAGCGCGACACGGGTGAGCTGCCGTTCACCGATCTCGACCTGTCGCTGCGCTCGCGCCGCGCGACCGACCCGACCCTGAAGGACGTCATCGCGATCGAGCGCTTCTGCGCGAACCCCCCGCGCTACGATCCGTTCCTGCACAACGACTGGATCGCCGCGAACTGATCGCGTGAGCGCCGTCACGCATCGGGCGCCCGACGATCCCGAAGAGGGGCCGATGGCCTTCCCGTGGCTGCGGCGAAATCGCGAGCGAGCTCGCCTCGAAGACGGCACCGCGACGCCCGCGACCTTCATCGAGCAGGGCTGCGAGCTCACCGGCGAGATGCGCTTTCGCGATTCCGTGCGCATCGAGGGTCGCGCCGAGGGGGAGATCCGTGCGGGGGGCCTGGTGATCGTGGGGGAAGCCGCCGAGATCCAGGCGTCCGTGCGCGCCGACGCCGTGATCGTGCACGGCAGCGTCGACGGCGACATCCGCGCGAAGCGGAAGATCACCCTCCACAAGACCGCACGCGTCGCCGGCGAGCTGCAGTCGGCCGGAATCGTGATCGAGGAAGGCGCGCGCTTCAAGGGCTGCATCGTGATCGGCGAGGACGACGCTGCGCCGGCTTCGCCGCCCGTCCCGCCCGCGGACGATAAGACCTGAGCCGCGCCCGACGCCCTCGCGTCTGCTACTGCGGCGGCGTCGGCTTCTCGATCAGCGCGATCAGCGCCTCGGGCGTGGTGGGCGAATCGATGCCGGTGATCTTCCCCTCGTCGAGGAGCATCACGGTCGGCGTCGTCGCGCCGCCCGGAAAGTCGGCCGTCGCCTTGCCCTGGTCGTCGACGAGCAGCTTGTAGGGTCGGCGGCGCATCGCCGGCATGGCGAAGAGCGCGCGGATGATCGACGGCATGCCGGTGACGTTCACGACGTACACCGCCGCGTTTCGGTCGAAGAGGTCCGGTCCCGCCTTCGCGACCGCGGCCTTCACCACGTCCCCCGCCTTCATGTCGCGGCTGAAGACGATCGCTCGCACGGAGTCGTCGATCACCCGCGCTTCGCCGTGCTGGTCCGGAAGCTCGATGCGCGGGAGCGTGGCGCCGACCGCGTACGGTTCGGCGGAGGCGAACG
>CAZMKX010000731.1:0-2285 GCA_964566375.1 uncultured Myxococcales bacterium | reverse complement strand
CCGAAGAGCGGCGTGCGCTGCATGATCGACGGCTCCTTGCCGCGGAACCACGCGGCGATGCCTGCGATCTCGCTGCCCGGGCCGAGGTCCTGGATCGGAATGCCGCTGAAGTTCGAGAGGAACACATCCGTCCCGCCGGGCGCAGCGAGGGCGGCGACGCTCGCCTGGTACTGCGCCAGCGTCGGCTTCGTCGCCGCGCCCGCACCGGCGCCGCCGCCTTCGAGCAGGATCAGCCCGTCGATGTGCGTGAAGCCCGCGTCGACGCTCGCGCCGGGATCGAAATCGTACGCGGCGAACTGCGTGGCGAAGCCGGTGCCGGCGGAGTGGCCGCCGAAGAGCACGAGCCCATCGGCGCCGACGCGCGCGCGCGCCTCGTCGACGAGCAGCTTCCAGTCCCGGAAATAGGTGTCCAGGCCCCAGTACGCGGCGAAGCGCACGTCGTCCTGCGTGAGCTTGCTGTACGACGACAGCCCGCCGAGCGCGTCGGGCAACGTGTAGAGCGGGTCGACGATACCGTCCTGGTCGATGTCGAGCGCGGCGGTCTCGGCGAAGTAGAACTGCACGCCCTCCGCCATGCGCTGCGGGTTGAACGAGATCGCGCCTTCGGCGACCCGCTGCGCGCCGCGGCGGTCCTCGAGCTGGTTCGGGCGACGATCGATCGCCCAGACCTCGAGCGCGCCGCGGTAGCCGGCGACGAGGTCCTGCGCGAGCGGCGCGAAGGTCTCGGCCCCGCCGAGGAAGCCCGGCACGAGGATCATGATGATCTTCGTCGGCCGTCCGTTCGGATCCCAGCCCGAGACGCGCAGCGTCGTGACGCGATTCAGGTCGGGAGAGATACCGAGGATGCGCTCGACGGCGAGCGACGCCGGCATCTCCTCGACGGCGTTCGAGCCCGGCGTGTGGGGCTCCTGGAAGCCCGGCCGATCGACGACGTTGAACTGCGCGGGCTCGCAGGCCGCGAGTCCGAAGCCGCACAGAATCCCCAGCGCGCGCATCCGCATCCGCCTTCCCTCCGAGCGCGAGTGTCCACGTTCGAGGGGGCGCGGGTCAATTCCTGCGGATCACTTCAGCGCGACGATGTCGATCCCGTCCAGGATCGCGCGCGTCAGCGCCCGACGCTTCTCGAGCTTCGCGGGAACCGGCGGGTCGTCCAGCGCATAGCGCGCGCGCAGGACGAGAACCACCGACGCGTCGAGCGCTGTGATGTAGTCCTCGACCCAGACGTTGCCGGGGTCGCTCGCCTGCGCGACGACGACGTGGTCCCAGCGCCGGCCGCGAACCTCGACGCCCTGGCGGAGCGGCGCGACCGCGAGCGCGTGGCTCTCCTGCCAAGGTGCGTAGGTCGTGGTCCGGGCCGGGTTGCGAATCACGTCGGCGAGCCGCCGCGCGGCGAAGGCGTCTACGCCCCCGCGCGTTCCCGCGGCGCCGACCTCGGGCGTGAGCGTCTGCGCGCTGAGCACGATTCGCACCCGACCCCCGCGCGCGTCGCTGATCTTGTCGAACGAGTACGCGCCGAGCAGCTCGAGCCCGCGCGCGACGTCGGACTCCTTCGGCCCGCAGACGCGATCGATCGGCTGGTCCTTCTGCGCGGGATACGAGACCCAGTGATCGGCGAGCTCGGTGACGCAGTAGGGCCAGGTCGTCGGTGCGGAGTACGGCAGGCCGAAGTTCGGCCGGAGCTGACCGGGGAGCGCGCACGCGGACGCGGCGAGCACGAGCGCGACGAGAAGGGCGGACGCGGAGGACACGAGCCGCTACTTCACGCGCTCGATGTAGCGCTTCTCGGTCGGGTCGACGCGGATGCGCTGGCCCGACTCGACGAACGCCGGGACCTGGATCGCGACGCCGTTCTCGAGCACCGCGGGCTTGCTCGATTTCGCGGCCGTCTGGCCCTTCATCGAGACCTCTGCCTCGCGCACGGTGATCTCGACCGACTTCGGCAGGGTGACACCGATCGGTGCACCGTCGAGCGTCTCGACCCAGCACTTCATGCCCTCGGCGAGCCAGGGCTTGGCGTCTCCGAGGGCGTCGTCTGGAATCGTCATCTGCTCGTAGCTCGCGGAGTCCATGAAGATCGCGCCGTCGGCATCGGAGTACAGGTAGTCCATCTCGCGCGACTCGATCGCGGCCTCCTCGACCTGGTCGGCGGTCGAGAACTTGATCTCGCGCTGGGTGCCGTCGAGGATGCTGCGCAGCTTCACCTGGATGAACGCGCGGCCCTTTCCCGGCGAGCGGATCTCGGATTCGAGCACGCGGAAGGGACGGCCGTCGATCAGCACGTTCAT
>CAZMKX010000730.1:0-2299 GCA_964566375.1 uncultured Myxococcales bacterium | reverse complement strand
GGCTTGACCCAGCGCTGCAGGCGCGGGTCCATCAGCTGCGAGGTGTAGAGCGCGCCGAGAATGCCGAGCGGGATCGCGAAGAACAGCGCGTAGAAGGTTCCCTTCAGCGTTCCGATCGCGAGCGGCGTGAGCGAGAGCTTCGACTCGAACTCCTCGGAGCCGCCCGTCGACTGCCACACCCAGGTCGGCTCGGCGTAGTCCTCGTACCAGATCGGCTCGGCCAGGCTCGCGAACGAAGTCTCGGGGTGCGGATTGCGCACGCTGAACGCGCGGATGCCCGCCTCGCTCGCGACGTAGAGCGCATCGCCGCGCGGCGCGAGCAACGCGGTGAGCGCGCGCTCGCCGCCCGCAGAGCCGCGCCAGAGGGTCCGCTCCGAGGTCGAGTGGTAGAGACCGATCTCGCCGTTCCCGCCCAGCGCGGCGAACGTGCGCTTGCGCCAGGACGGGGCGATCGCACGGATCGCGCCGCCGTGCGCCTCGATCTCGTGCGCGCGCACCAGCTCCGCGTGCGCACGCCCGGACTGCACCCGGAACCAGATCGAAAGGCTCCCGTCCGCGTTTCCGGCCACCAGGCTTCGCCCGCCGACGAGCAGCGAGAGCGCGGTAATCGGCGATCCCGTCTGCGTGACGCGCGGTGAGCGCACGCCGTCGTCGCCGAGCTCCCACCAGTAGAGCGCCCCCGAGGCGTCCGCGCCGTAGAGCTGGCGCTGGTCGGGGTCGAGCAGTAGGTGTGTGACACCGTCCGGTGCCGGGATCTGCGAGCGGGTCGTCTGCTCCGCGCGCTCGCCGCTGAACTCGTTCAGCTGGATCTGGCGGCGCACGACGACCAGGTTGCCGTCGGAGAGGATCGCCGCGGCCGCTGCGCCGGTCGCGCGCGAGCGCGCGCTGATCGCGACCACGCGCGCGCCACCCGGCTCCAGCGGAAGCTCCAGCGGAGGGCCGAGCTCGGCGTCGACGCTGCGCGAGTCTCCGGCCCCGTACGTGACGCGCCAGTCGAGCGGGACGACGAACACGCGTCCGTCGTCCGTGACCAGCGTGAAGGTCGATTCGCCGGGCGCGTCTCCGACGAGGGCGATCGGCGCCGTGACGGGTGACTCGAGCTTCGCGACGGCCTCGCCCGTTGCGCCGTCGAGCACCATCACACTCCCGTCGTGCGACACGCTCGCGAGACGCGCGAGCGTCGAGTCGACGAAGAGCGCCGCGGGCTGGGTGCCGCGCGTCGGGATCATGCGCGTCTCGGAGACGCCCGCGCCGCGGAAGAGCGGCGCGACCTCGATCAACAGGAACGCGAGGATGCCGACGAGAGAGATCACGACCGCGAAACCGCCCGCGCGCACGAGAACGCCGGCCAGGCGCTCGCGAAGCAACCGCCCCCGCGAGGTCGCCACCGGGAAGGCGGCGACCTGCGGGGGCGATTCCTCCTGCGGCTCGAGTCGCGGAGCCGGTTGCATCGCTAGCGGAGCTTCGCCAGCTCTTGCTCGACGACGCCGGCCTTGAGCGGCAGGTAGCCGTCCTTCAGCACGATCTCCTGTCCTTCCTTCGAGAGCACGAAGCGCAGGAACTGCTCGGTGAGCGGATCGAGCGGCTTGCCCGGAGCGCGGTTCACGTACACGTACAGGAAGCGCGCGAGCGGGTACTTGCCCGCGTAGACCTCGTCGGGGTCGGTGCTCGCGAACGGCGTCTTCGCGTCCTTGGCCAGCGAGAGTGCCTTCACGCCCGAGGTCCGGTACCCCAGACCGCTGTAGCCGATCCCGAGCTTGTCCTCGGTCACGCCCTGCACGACCGACGCCGAGCCGGGCTGCTCCTTCACGGTGTCGCGGAAGTCGCCGCCGCAGAGCGCCGTCTCCTTGAAGTAGCCGTAGGTTCCGGACGCGGAGTTGCGGCCGTAGAGCCGGATCGGCTGCGCGGCGAGGGTTCCCTGCACGCCGAGCGCGCCCCAGGTGTCGAGCGGCGCGGGCTCGCCGCAGCGGCGCGACTTCGAGAAGATCGCGTCGACCTGCGGCAGCGTCAGCTTCTCGAGCGGGTTGTCCTTGTTCACGTACACCGCCAGCGCGTCGACCGCGACGCGGATCTGCGTGGGCGGATACCCGAACTTCTTCTCGAAGGCGTCGACCTCGTCCGCCTTCATCGCGCGGCTCATCGGCCCGAGCTGCGCGGTCGCCTCGATCAGCGCGGGCGGCGCGGTCGAGGAGCCCTTTCCTTCCACCTGCACGCGCACGCTCGGATAGGCGGCATGGAAGGACTCGGCCCAGAACGTCATCAGGTTGTTGAGCGTGTCCGAGCCGATCGAGCTCAGGTT
>CAZMKX010000729.1:0-2303 GCA_964566375.1 uncultured Myxococcales bacterium | reverse complement strand
GCATGTTCAGCGGTCCGTGCGCGCGAACGCGCCGGCGGCCGTCGATGATCTCGCGCACCTCTGCGTCGGGAAACACGCCCTTGCGCCGCGCGGCGATCGTCGTCAGGTCCGACGGGGCGACTTTCAAATCCTCGGCGAGCGGTCCGTCGCCGATTCCCTTCATGCCGTGGCAGTCCATGCAGAACTGCTCGTAGAGATTGTGGCCGCGCTGCGCCGCGACCGATTCCTCGCCACGCGCGGGGCGCGCGATCGCCATGCACAGCACGGCGACGAGCAGCGATCCGACCGACTTCACCATGGCTCTCCTCCCGGGTTGCTCAGCCACGATGTGCAACCGACGTGCCTTCCGCGCGTGACGTCGTCCACGGCAATGCGGGGCAATTCGTCTCGATCGCTTCCCGAGTGAGTCGAGCCGTCACGCGAGACGCACGGCCGTAAGCTTGTACTCCGGGCAGTCGGAGAGCGGATCGCGCGCCGGACCGGTGAGCCGGTTCGTGTGCGTCTCCGGGTGGTGGAAGGAGAGGAAGAGCGTTCCCGGGCGAACGCGCGTCGAAAGCCGCACTCGGGCGCGGGCTTCGCCCCAGCGGCTCTCGATCCGGACCCGGTCGCCGTCGGAGATCCGCTCGCGCGCCGCGTCGTCGGGGTGGATCTCGAGCTCGTCGGCGGGCGCGAGAGCGGCGCCGGGCGTGCGGCGGGTCATCGTCCCGACGTTGTACTGCTGCAGGACGCGGCCGGTATTCAGCACGTAGGGCCACTCCTCGCTGGCCCGCTCCGGGCTCTCGACGTACTCGACACACGAGAGCGTCGCGTGACCGCGCGCGAAGCCGTCCACGTGCAGACGCCGCGTCCCGGGGTGGCCGGGCGCGGGACACGGCCACTGCACGCCATCGGGCTCGAGCGCAGACGCCGAGAGGCCGCCCCACAGCGCCGGCGCGGCCTGCGCGATCTCGTCCAGGACGCTCGACCACGTCGGGTAGCTCCAGCCGCAGCCGAGCGCGTTGGCCACGTCGCGGATCACCGTCCAATCGGGACGCGCGTCACCGGGCGGTGTCGCGACCGCGCGGACCCGCTGCAGGCGCCGCTCCGCGTTCGTGAACGTGCCATCCTGCTCGAACACTCCGGCCGCCGGCAAGACGAGATGGGCGAAGGCCTGCGTCTCGGACGGGAAGAGCTCCTGGATGACCAGGAAGTCGAGCCGGGACAGCGCCGCCTCGACGTGGCGCTGGTTCGGATCGCTCTGCGCGATGTCCTCGCCCTGGATCCACAGCCCGCGAAGCTCGCCGCGGACGGCCGCGTCGAGCAGCTCGGGAATCGTCTTGCCGGGCGCCGTCGGCGGCAGCGCTCCCCAGAGCCGCGCGAGCCGCGCGCGCACGTCCACGTCGTCGAGCGCCTGGTAGCCCGTGAAGGCGTCCGGCATTCCGCCCATGTCGGCATTGCCCTGGACGTTGTTCTGTCCGCGCAGCGGGAGCAGCCCCGCGCCGACGCGACCGATGCTCCCGGTCAGGAGCGCGAGGTTGCACAGCGCGAGCACCGAGCCCGTGCCCTGCGTGAGCTCCGACGTGCCGAGGCCCGAGACGAAGAGCGTCGGCCCCGCGTCGACGAGCTCGCGCGCGGCCGCGTCGAAGTCGCGCAGCGCGATGCCGCACGTGCGAACGCCGGACGCCGCGTCGGCGCGCGCGAGGTGCGCGGCGAGGGCGTCCAAGCCGTTCGTGCGCTGGGCCAGGTAGGGCCGATCGATCGCGCCGATCGCGATCAGGCGCTCCGCGAGTGCGTTCAGGAGCGGAACGTTCGTGCCGGGCGCGAGCTGCACGAAGACGTGCGCCCAGTCCGCGAGCTCGATCCGGCGCGGGTCGATCACCACCAGGCGCGCGCCGCGGCGAACGGCCTGCACGATGCGCGCGCCGATCACCGGGTGCGCCTCGGTCGGATTCGCGCCGACCACCACGATCAGCCGCGCGCGCTCGATGTCGTCGTAGCACGCGCTCGCGGCACCCGTCCCCGTCGCCATGCGCAGGGCGTGGGCCGTGGACGCGTGGCAGACGCGCGCGCAGCAGTCGACGTTGTTCGTGCCGATCCGGCTGCGGAAGAGCTTCTGCAGCAGATACGCGGCCTCGTTCGTGGAGCGCGAGGACGTGAGCGCCCCGAGCGCGTCGGGACCGTGCGCGGCGCGGATCTCCTGCAGGCGACCCGCCGCGAACGCGATCGCCTCGTCCCAGCCGACCGGCTCGAGCCGGCCGTTCCGGCGCAGGAGCGGCTGCGTGAGCCGCTCGGGCGACTCGCGCCAGGCGTGGCCGTAGCGGCCC
>CAZMKX010000728.1:0-2306 GCA_964566375.1 uncultured Myxococcales bacterium | reverse complement strand
GTCCATCGGCGGCGGAACCTAGCCCGGTCCGGCATCTTCCCGCCCGTGAAAACCACCGCGGCGCCCGCTCGGCGCGTCCCCGCGCTGCTCGTCTCGGGCTTTCTGGGCTCGGGCAAGACGACGCTCGTGCGCCGACTCCTGGCCGACGCGCGCGAGAAGGGCCTGCGGCTCGCGATCGTCTCGAACGAGTTCGGCGAGCTCGGCATCGATCGCGCGCTGCTCGGCGGCGGCGACGAGACGTTCGTCGAGCTCGGCGGTGGCTGCGTCTGCTGCCAGCTCGGCGACGAGCTGGTCCAGACGCTCGAGCGGCTGCGCGAGCAGATCGATCCCGACCGGATCGTGATCGAGACCTCGGGCGTCGCGCTGCCGTACGACGTGCAGCTGAACTTCTGGCGCGAGCCCGTCTCGCGCTGGATCGGCGAGGACGTGACGGTCGTGGTGGTGAACGCGGAGCAGCTGGCTGCCGGCCGCGAGCTCGAGGGCACGTTCGAGGACCAGATCTCGTCGGCGGACCTGCTCGTGCTGAACAAGATCGATCTCGTGCCCGAGTCCGCGCTGGACGCGCTCGAGGCCCGGCTTCGCGCGCTCGAGCCCGAGGCCCCGATCCTGCGCGCGCGTCACTCCGCGGTGTCACCCGAGCTGCTTTTTCCGCCCGCGCTCGAGACCGCGCGCGAAGCCCGACGCGTGCGCAGCCCAGGGGAAGCGCACACCCACGAGGCCTTCGAGACGGAGGTGCTCGAGCTGCCGGCGCGGCTCTCCGCCGACACGATCCTGCGTCGCATCGAGCGCGAGGGCGCGCTGCGCGCGAAGGGCTTCGTCGAGACCGACGCGGGCGTGCGCGTGGTGCAGGGCGTCGGCGCGCGGATCGAGATCTCGCCCGCCGAGGCTCCGCCGCCCGCGGAGCTGATCGGCCGCGTGGTCCTGATCCGGCGCAGGCGCGGTGGACATGGCGACTGAGGCCGCACTCCCGGCCCGGCTCGTCGACCTGGCCACGCCGATCGGCGGGCTCGGCGCCGACGAGATCCTAGACCGCTTCGTCGCTTGGTCGAGCGCGCGCGGGCTCCGGCCCTACGCCGCGCAGGAGGAGGCGTTCCTCGAGCTGCTCGCGGGCAAGCACGTCGTGCTCGCGACGCCGACGGGCTCGGGCAAGTCGCTCGTCGCGACGCTCCTGCACTTCAAGGCGATGTGCGAGGGCGCGCGCTCGTTCTACACCTCGCCGGTGAAGGCGCTGGTCTCGGAGAAGTTCTTCACGCTGTGCGCCGACTTCGGCCCGGAGAACGTCGGCATGCTGACGGGCGACGCGAGCATCAACTCCGCCGCGCCGATCGTCTGCTGCACCGCCGAGGTGCTCGCGAACATGGCGCTGCGCCAGGGACCCGCGCTCTCGGTTCCGTACGTGGTGATGGACGAGTTCCACTTCTATTCCGACGCGCAGCGCGGCGTGGCCTGGCAGATACCGCTCCTGCTCCTTCCCCAGACGACCTTCCTGCTGATGTCGGCGACGCTGGGCGACACGCGCGCGATCACGCGGGATCTGGAGGCACGCACGGATCGTCCCGTCGCGCTGGTGACGTCGGACGAGCGCCCCGTTCCGCTCGACTTCGCCTACTGCGACACGCCCTTGCACGAGACGGTCGAGAGCCTGCTCGAGAACGGCAAGGGGCCCGTGTACGTGGTCTCGTTCACGCAGCGCGAGGCGGCGGAGCTCGCGCAGTCGCTCACCAGCGTGAAGACCGCGACCCGCGAAGAGCGACTGAAGATCGGCGAAGCGCTCGGGTCGTTCGCCTTCGATACGCCCTACGGCAAGGAGCTCTCGCGCATCGTGCGCGCGGGCGTCGGAATCCACCACGCGGGGCTCCTGCCCAAGTACCGGCTGATGATCGAGCAGCTCGCGCAGCAGGGTCTGCTGAAGGTCATCTCCGGCACGGACACGCTCGGCCTCGGCGTCAACATCCCCATCCGCACGGTCCTGTTCACGAAGCTCGCGAAGTTCGACGGGCGCAAGGTCGGGCCGCTCTCGGTGCGCGAGTTCCGCCAGATCAGCGGGCGCGCGGGACGGAAGGGCTTCGACGTGCGGGGCAGCGTCGTGTGCCAGGCCCCCGAGCACGTGATCGAGAACCAACGCATGCGGGCGAAGGCGAGCAAGCCCGGCGCGAAGAAGAAGCGCGACGTCACGCGCAAGCCGCCGCCCGGCTTCGTCGGCTGGAACGAGGAGACCTTCGAGCGGCTGATCCGGTCGGTTCCCGAGCCCCTCGCGTCGCGCTTCCGTGTCAGTCACGGAATGCTCGTGCTCCTGCTCCGACAGG
>CAZMKX010000727.1:0-2309 GCA_964566375.1 uncultured Myxococcales bacterium | reverse complement strand
CTTGATCACGTCGTCGGCGCGGCCGACGAACCAGTAGTACCCGTCGCGGTCTCGTTGCGCGAGATCGCCCGAGAGATACCAGCCGTCCGCGAAGCACTTGCGATAGCGCGCCTCGTCGTGAAGGTAGCCGCGGAACATCGACGGCCAGCCCGCGCGCAGCGCGAGCTCTCCCGTCACGCCGGGCTCGCCGACCCCCTCGACGCCGCCGTCCGCGCGGCGCGACACGATCGCAGCTTCGATTCCCGGCAACGGCCGCCCCATCGAGCCGGGGCGGATCTCCTGCGACGCGAAGTTCGCGATCATGATTCCGCCCGTCTCCGTCTGCCACCAGTTGTCGTGGATCGGCAGACCGAGCGCCTGCTGACCCCAGACGACGGCTTCCGGATTCAGCGGCTCGCCGACGCTCGCGACGAAGCGCAGCCGCGACAGGTCGCGCCGCCCGGCCAGCTCCGTGCCCGCGCGCATCAGCATGCGCACCGCCGTCGGCGCGGTGTACCAGTTCGTCACGCGTTCGCGCTCGAGGATCTCGTACCAGCGCTCCGCGTCGAACTCCGCCTCGTCGACGACGCAGGTCGCACCGAGGGCGAGCGGCGCGATGATCCCGTACGACGTGCCCGTGACCCAGCCCGGGTCCGCCGTACACCAGAAGATGTCGTCCGGGCGGAGGTCGAGCGCGAGCGCGGCGGTCTCGCGGTGGGCGATCACCGCGCCGTGCACGTGCACCGCGCCCTTCGGCGCGCCCGTCGTTCCGCTGGTGAAGTGCAGAAGCGCCATGTCCTCGGGATCGGTCGGCGGAATCTCGAACCGCGGGCTCGCCGCCTCGAGTCGCGCGCCGAGGTCGTGCGTTCCGGGCCGAAGTGCCGCGCCCGGATCGCAGCCGACCAGCAGCGCGTGCGCGAGCTTCGGCAGCGCCGGCCGGAGCGCCTCGACCTTGCGGGCGTACAGTGCTTCGCTGGTGACGAGCACGCGGCCGTCGCCGCGCTCGAGTCGCGCGCGGATCGGCTCGGGCCCGAATGCGGAGAAGAGCGGACAGAAGACGCTGCCGTTCTTGAGGGTTCCCAGCGCCGCGACCCAGAGCTCGGGGATGCGCCCCGCCAGCGCGAAGACCCGCTCGCCCTTCCCCACGCCGAGCTCGCGCAGCACGTTCGCAAAGCGGTTCGACCGCTCGGCGAGCGCGGCGTACGAGAGCTCGCGAACGCCGCCGTCGCGGCTCAGGAAGCGAAGCGCGACGTGCGCGGCTCGCGGGCCGCGCGCATGCCGGTCGACGGCCTCGTGCGCCATGTTCAGGCCGCGTCCGCCCGGCAGGCCCTCGAGCGCCGCGCGGGCGCGCTCCCAGGAGAATCCGCGGACGGCGGCGGCGTAGTCTTCGAGATTGGCTGGCACGCCCGTCGCAGGGCGGATCTTCTGAATCGGTGCGAAGGCCATCTGCCCACCTGCAAGAGCAACGGCCGTGCCCGCACCCGGGCGTCGAATCGCCGCTCGATGCGCCACACTGACACAATCATGAGAAGCCCGACCACAGCGGACCTCGATGCGATCGCCTGACCCGGAGGTTGGAACGGCGGTTGCGCGCGCTCTGTGCGCCGCGCCGGAGGAACGCGATCTCGACGCGATCGCCGCGCGCGTCGCGACCGCCGTCTCGGAAGCGGAGCCGCGCGAGGATCGCGCGCGCGCTCGGGACCGGTTCGCGCAGGCGATCGCCTCGCGCCGCTTCCTGCCCAGCGTTCCCATCCTGGCCAATGCCGGCCGGTCGAATCTCCTCGCCGCCTGCTACGTGATCGAGCCTGAGGACACGCTCGTCTCGATCTACGAGATGCTCGGGCTGGCCGCGCGAATCCAGCAGGGGATGGGCGGCGCGGGAATCGACTTCTCGCGCCTGCGCCCGCGCGGCGCGCCGATCCGGCGCTCGGGAGGCGTCACGCCCGGCCCGCTCGCGTTCATCGAGCTGTTCGCGCACTCGGCGCGCGTGAACGAGCGCGCGGGACGGCGGCCCGGTGCGCACCTGGCCGTGCTCGACGCGAGTCATCCCGACGCTGGCGCGCTCGTTCGCGCGGCTCGCGAGGACCGGGCGCGGCTCGCGGGGATGGGCCTGGCGCTTTCCGTCAGCGATGCGCTTCTCGCAAGCGCGCCGGCTCTCCTCGACGAGATCTGCGCCGCGATCGCCGAGACTGGCGAGCCCAGCCTGCTCTTCGCCGAGGCGATCGAGGCGGCGAATCCCGAGCCGGGTCTCGGGCGAATCCGCGCGACGAATCCCTGCGGCGAGCAGCCGCTCCTTCCCGGCGAGAGCTGCGTGCTCGGTTCGCTCGATC
>CAZMKX010000726.1:0-2310 GCA_964566375.1 uncultured Myxococcales bacterium | reverse complement strand
CCGGCCGCGGGAACGAAGTGGCGATGACCTTCGGACATGACTCACCCCGGCGCGGGGAGACCGAGCTCCTTCGCGAGCATCTGCGTTACCGTGTTGTTCGTCTCGAACGTCGAGTCCGCGGGCATGACGCCGTAGTGCACCATCTGCTGCGCGATGCGGCACATGATGACGGCGAAGCGGAACCCCGCGAAGACGGTGTAGAACTTCTGGTAGCGGACCTTCCTGCCCGTGAGCTGCTCGTAGCGCGCGATCGTCTCGTCGTAGCTCGGGAATCCCGGCAGCTTCGGCACGCCGAGGCCCTCGCTGTGGTGGCGGTCGAGGAAGATCGCCCAGGCCAGATCCTCCTCGCCGTTGCCGTGCGTGACCATCTCCCAGTCGAGCACGGCGACCGGGTCCGTGCCGTCGGGCGCGAAGATGATGTTGCCGATGCGCGCGTCACCCCAGACCAGGGAGTCCGGCTCGTCGGCGGGCTTGTTCGCCTTCAGCCACGCCCATGCGGCCTCGACCGTCGGCTGCGGCTTGCCCCGCGCGGCCCAGCGCAGGTAGCGCTCGTAGAACGCCATCTGCTGGTCGAGGCCGGTGCGGCCGAGCTCGGGCCTGTCGACGAAGCCGAAGCCGAGCGCGCGCCAGTCGAGCGTGTGGATCTTCGCCATCGACTCGATGCCGCCCCACCAGATGCGCGCCTGGTCGGCGGGCGGCAGATCCTTCAGCCAGCCCTCGATCGGGTACGGCGGGCGATCCGACGGCACGCGCCCCTCGACGCGGCCCATCACGTAGAACGGCGCGCCGACGACGGACAGGTCGTCCGGCTCGAGCCAGTACATGCGCGGCACCGGCACGCCCGTCGGCTCGAGCAGCCGCATGCACTCGTACTGCTGCTTCAGGTCGTACTCGGGAAAGACCGCGAACCCGGTCGGCTGGATGCGCAGGACGAGCGACGCTTTCCGGTGTCGGCCGGCCTCGGCCCACTCGAGGTCGAAGAGCAGCGTCTCGTTCGAGAAGCCCGATGACTGCGGCGCGACGAGCGCCGAGAGGTCGAGCCGGGTCGCGTTGGGGAGCTTCCCGTGCAGCCAGCGCAGCAGGTTCGCGCGGGCGGTCTCGAGGTCGCGTTCCCAGGCGGTGGGCATCGCGCGTCGGGTCTCCTCAGCGCCGCGGAAGCCCGAGCACACGCTCGGAGATGATGTTGCGCTGGATCTCGCTCGTGCCCGCGAAGATCATCGGCCCGCGCGACTGCAGGAGCCTCTGCGCCCAGCGCCCGCCGTCCGGCGAGCGGTGCGACTTGCGCGCGAGCTGTCCGAACGCGCCCTCGAGGTCGGTGCCGAGCCGCGCGAGGCGGTGGCCCATCTCGGAGTAGTAGAGCTTCTGCAGCGACGACTCGGGTCCGGGCTTCACGCCCTGCGCGAGCGCGGTCAGCGACCGCAGCGAGTTCAGCCGCAGCACCTCGAGCTCGATCGCCGCCTGCGCGATGCGCTGCCGGTACACGCCCTCGTCCGCCTTGCGCACACGACGTGCGTCGGCGAGGAGCTGCTCGAACTCGCGCCGGTAGCCCGCGTAGCGCGAGAGCGTCGACGCGCCGCGCTCGTAACCCAGTACGGTGTTGGCGATCTGCCAGCCCTGCGTCGGCGCGCCGATCAGGTTCGCCGCCGGCACCTCGACGTCCTTGAAGAAGCACTGCGAGAAGCCGTGTCCGCCGGTCATCTGCACGAGCGGCGCGACCTCGATGCCGGGCGTCTTCATGTCGATCAGCAGGAAGCCGATGCCCTCGTGCTTGGCGGCCTTCGGGTCCGTGCGCACCAGGCAGAAGATCCAGTCCGCGCGGTGCGCCATCGACGTCCAGATCTTCTGGCCGTTCACGACGTAGCGGTCGCCGTGCAGAACCGCGCTCGTGCGCAGGTTCGCCAGATCGGAGCCCGCGCCGGGCTCCGAGTAGCCCTGGCACCACATCTCCTCCGCGCGCAGCATCGGGCGCAGGAAGCGCTGCTTCTGCGCCTCGCTGCCGTGGTGGATGATCGCCGGACCGCACAGACCGATGCCCAGGCCGTTGGTCGTCGGCGGCGCGTCGGCGAGCACGAGCTCCTCTTGCAGCAGCGCGTTCTCGACGTGGCCGACGCCGCGACCGCCGTACGCCACCGGCCAGGTCACGCCGACGTAGCCGGCGTCGTACATCTGCTGGTGCCAGCGGCGGATGCCGTCGAACATCGCGTCCTCGTCGCCGAACTCGCGCGCATCGGCCGCCTTCCACCAGTCGGGGATGTTCGCCCGGATCCACTTTCGCGCCGTCTCGCGATACGCCTCTTCCGCTGCCGAGAA
>CAZMKX010000725.1:0-2310 GCA_964566375.1 uncultured Myxococcales bacterium | reverse complement strand
CCGCACAGGAAATCGCGCCGCTGGTCTTCGAGCTCGCGCGCGCGATCCGCGCGCGCCGAATCCACCCGGCCGCGCACCCCATCGCGCTCGACGCGCTCCGGCGCTGCGCCGCCGCCTGGCAGGACGTGACCACCGCGACCCACGAGTTCGCGCTCGAGGTCAGCGAGGCGGGACTCTCGCTCGGGGATGGCGGTTCGATCCGGGGACCGGGCGGGGCGGAGCTCGCGAGCGAGCTCCGCGTTCGCCGCGTGCAGAGGCTCGAGCTTCGCGGCATGCCGTCGGGCGTCGAGCTCACGCTCCTGGTCGAGGCGCTCGCGGCCGAGCCCGAAGCGCTGGCCGGGCGCGGCGGACTCGGCGCGGTGCTCCGCGCTGCCGATGCGCGAGCGGTCACCGCGGTCGCCTATACACCGAGTCGCGACACCTCGAGCGCAGCAGACGCGGAGCGCAACGCGTTCCTGACACAGCACATCGCCGATCTCGTCCGGACGCTCGCCGAGCTCGAGCGCTGCGACGATCTGGCCAGCTACAGCCTGAACGCCAACCGAATGGAAGTCTGCATCGACGCCCTCGTGCGCGCGAAGCGCTCGACGGAGGCCTACCGGGCGGCCGTCGTGCTCTCGCGACACGCGACGGACGGCGAGCAGCGCCCCGCGGGAATCCGTCGCGAGGCCGGCGAGCGGCTGCGCCGTCTGGCGCACGACGAGACACTCCTCGACGCCGTGATCGACCAGGCGTGCGGAGCCTCCGGGCTCGCGAGCGTACAGGCCAGCCAGGTGCTCGTGAGCATCGGCGCGCTGGCCGTGCCGCCGCTTCTGCGTCACCTGGAAGGCCGCAAGGACGGCGAACGCGTCCGAGCCACGCAGATGCTGATCGCGCTGGGCGACGCGGCGCTGGCGCAGGTCGTCGACGAGCTCGCCTCGCAGCAGCCCGAGCGCGCGCGGCGAGCCGCGCGGCTGCTGGGAGAGATGCAGAACCCGAAGGGAGTGTCGTTCCTGGCCGACGCGCTGCGCGCGAAGGACCTGCCGCTCGCGCGCGAAGCCGCGCAGGCGCTCGCGCGGATCGGCGACGATGCCGCCGTTCACGCGCTGGTCGGCGGGCTCGCGCTCCCCGGAGACGTCGCCGAGAGCTGCGCGGGCTGTCTGGGCGGTCTGCGCCAGCCCGCTGCGCTTCACGCTCTCGCGGGGGTGGTCGACGCGCGCAGCTCGCAGCCCGAGAACGTCCGGCGCGCCGCCATCCGGAGCCTCGGGCGGATCGGCAGCGCCGAGGCCCTGTCGCGCTTGAAGAAAGTCCTCGAGGAGGCGCCGTTCTTCGGGGCCTCGCGCGTCCGGAGCCTGCGTGTCGCGGCCGCGCAGGCGATCGGGCAGATCGGGGGAACCGCCGCGGTTCAGGCGCTTCATGCCCACGCGCGGGGCGGCGATCCCGCCGTCCGCCAGGCCTGCCTCGAGGCGCTTCGCCGGCTGGAGCGCTCCGCCGGGCGCGAGAAGTGACGCACGTCGCCGAGTCGGCGCGCGATCGGCCGCTATGATCTCGGGGTGAGAACCCTGGCCATCGACTACGGCGAGGCGCGGATCGGGATCGCGATCAGCGACCCCACGGGCCTGCTGGCGCAGCCGCTCGAGACGATTCCGACACAGAGCGGTGACGCCTCCGCGCTGGCGCGCATCGCCGAGATCGTGAAGGCGCAGGAAGTCGGCCAGATCGTGATCGGCCTTCCCCTCCACATGAGCGGGCGTTCGGGACCCGAGGTCGAGCGCACGCGGTCGTTCGGCGGCCGCGTCAAGAAGCTTACCGGCGTTCCGGTCGAGTATCTCGACGAGCGCTGGACCTCGCGTGAGGCGGAGCGGATGCTCGACGACGCCGGCGTCTCGCGGAGGAAGCAGCGCGGCCGCGTCGATCCGATCGCCGCGTCGTTGCTCTTGCGCACCTGGCTGGAGCTGCGGCGCGCATGATCCGGCGCGTGGCCGCCATCGCCGGGGTCATCGCCTTCGCCGCCGCGTTCGGGCTGGTCCACGCAGCACTGGGTCTGCGCTCTCCGGCCGGGGACGACACGGAGGTGCGTATCTTCTGGGTCGCGCCCGGCGAGGCGCTCGTGCCGGTCGCGCAACGGCTCGATCAAGCCGGGTTGCTGCCGACGCGCGCGCTCTTCGGGCCTCGCGTGCTGGTCGCCTACGCGCAGCTGACCGGGAAGGACCGCGAGGTCAAGAGCGGCGAGTACGACCTCTCCGAGGCGATGACGCCGCTCGAGATCCTCGAGAAGCTCGTCCAGGGCAACGTGAAGATGCACGAGGTGACGCTTCCCGAGGGCCTGCG
>CAZMKX010000724.1:0-2312 GCA_964566375.1 uncultured Myxococcales bacterium | reverse complement strand
CCATCTCGAGGGCGTCCTGCGCGTTGTACTGGCGGCAGAGGTACCAGATTTCGCGTGCCTTCTTGTGTCCGACGATGCGGGCAAGCAGAGTCGCGCCATAGCCACCGTCGAAGCTGCCGACCTTCGGGCCGGTCTGGCCGAAGATGGCATTGTCGGCGGCGATGGTGAGATCGCAGATTACGTGCAGCACGTGGCCACCGCCCACGGCATAGCCCGCCACCAGGGCGATGACCGGCTTGGGCATGGTGCGGATGATGCGCTGCAATTCGAGCACGTTCAGCCGCGGCACGCCGTCGTCGCCCACGTAGCCGGCCTCGCCGCGCACGCGCTGGTCGCCGCCGGAGCAGAACGCGAGCTCGCCTTCGCCCGTGAACAGCACGACGCCGACCTCGGGGTCCTCCCGAACCACCGAGAACGCGTCGAGCAGCTCGATGATCGTCTTCGGCCGGAAGGCGTTTCGCACCTCCGGCCGGCAGATCGTGATCTTCGCCATCCGCTCCGCCTTCTCGAGGCGGATGTCCTCGTAGCTGCGGGCGTTCTTCCAGTCGGGGATTCGCGGGAGCGGGCTCATGGGTGTCCTTTCGCGTCGTGTGGGTGAGTGAGCGCCGACAAAGCGGCGCACGTGCGCGACGACGTCGCGCGGATTCTCGAGCTGGGCGGCATGTCCGGCCCCGCTGACGACGGCGTGCACCGCACGCGGGGCGAGCGCCGCGAGCTCGCGCGCGATGCCGCGGAACTTCTCGTCCTTCTCGCCGGCGAGAAAGAGCAGTGGCACCGGACAGTGTCGCAGGGCGTCGTGGAGCGGCGGCTGTGCACCCGTACCGAGGCCGCGAAGCGAGCTCGCGAGTCCGAGCGCGTCGTTCCCGAGCCGCTGCGCGCGCAGAGCGTGGCGAACGGGCTCCGGCAGATTCGCCTGCGACGCGAAGAGCGGCTGCACCGCCCAGCGCTCGACGAAGGCCGCGACGCCATCCGCCTCGATTCCGCGGGCGAGCGCCTCGTCCGCGCGTCGTCGTTCGGCGCGCGCCTCGGGGTCGGCGAGCCCGGCCGACGCGCCGATCAGTACCGCCGACGAAATGCGCTCCGGGTGCCTCACCGCGAGCGCGACCGCGACTCGGCCGCCCATCGAGTATCCGAGCAGGTGCGCGCGCGGCGCCCCGAGTTCATCGAGAACCGCGATCACGTCCTCGACACACGCCGCCATGCGGTAGCGCGCGGGATCTCCCGGCGCGTCCGAGCGGCCGTGTCCGAGCAGGTCGATCGAGACGACGCGGAAATCCCGGGCCAGCTCGTCCGCGAGCGGAGCCATCGCTTCGAGCGAGCCGGTGAAGCCGTGCAGAACGACGAGCGTGTCGCCCCTGCCCTGCACGCCGTAGTGCAGTCGCGCGCCCGCGCGCGCGACGAAGCGCGACTCGCGCGTCACGGTGCGCGGTCCTCTTCGCGAAGCGCTGCCGACACCGCGGCCCAGAGCACGCGGTGCTTCGCGACGTTCGTCTCGGGGTCGACGCGCACCTCGAGCACGTGCAGGCCATCTCCGGCGAAGCCCGCGTCGAGCGCGCGGCGCACGTCGGCCCAGTCTCGCGCGCGGGTGTAGGTGGCGCCGAAGAGCGCAGCCGCTCGCTCCAGGTCGAGCCCGTGCGGCGTGGCGAAGAGCTCGTCGAAGTCGACGGCCTGCCGGTGCGAAGCCACCGGCAGGAAGCGGAAGATTCCGCCGCCGTCGTTGTTCACCACGACGATCGTGGCATCGAGAGCGTGGCGCTTCGCGGCCAGCAGCCCGCCGAGATCGTGCAGGAACGCGAGGTCGCCGGTGAGCAGTGCGAGCGGACCGGGCAGCGCTGCGCTCGCACCGAGCGCGGTCGAGACGATTCCGTCGATTCCGTTCGCGCCGCGGTTGCACAGCACGCGCAGGCGCTTCTCGCCCGGTGGCAGGAAGGAGTCCACGTCGCGCACGGGCATGCTGTTCGAGACGAACAGCGCGGCGCCGTCGGGAAGCGCATCCGCGAGCTCGAGCACGAGCCGCGGCTCGGAGAGCGACGCGTCGGCGCCGAGCGCGGTCGCCAGAGCTGCGCGAGCGACGCGATCGACGCGCAAGACCCGTTCGAGCCAGATCGATTCGCGCGGAACGCCGAGCGAGGCGAGCGCATCGGCCAGCGCGCTGCACAAGGTCGCCGGGTCGAAGCGCAGGATCGCGCTGGCGCTGCGCGTGGGATCCGCGAAGCGACCGCTGGGATCGACGATCCACGTCTCGCACTCTGCGTGCCGCTCGAGCCACTGCGCGAAGGGCTTGCTCGTGAGCGGCGCGCCCAGCCGCAGCA
>CAZMKX010000723.1:0-2312 GCA_964566375.1 uncultured Myxococcales bacterium | reverse complement strand
CTGGCGCTGATCGAGAATCCGGGCGAGCTCGAGAAGGCGCGCGGCAATCCGGCGCTCCTGAGGCCGCTCGTCGAGGAGATCCTGCGCTGGACCTCGCCCGTGATCCACTTCTGCCGCACGCCCGCGCAGGATGTCGAGCTCCGGGACCGCAGGATCCGCGCGGGCGAGCGACTCGTGCTCTTCTATCCGTCGGCGAATCGCGACGAGCGTGTGTTCGACGCGCCGGACACGTTCCGGATCGAGCGATTTCCCAACCGGCACATCGCCTTCGGGATCGGCGAGCACTTCTGTCTGGGCGCGCACGTCGCGCGGCTCGAGCTGGAGGTGATCTTCCGCCACCTCGTGGCGCGGCTCGAGCGCGTCGAGCTCGCCGGACCGATTTCCCGCCTCTACTCGAGCGTCGTGGGTGGGATCAAGCACATGCCGATCCGCTACCAGCTGCGGCCGACCCTGAACTGAGGCGCGACCGCAGTGGCTGACTTGGTCGCTCGTCTGGCAGATCTGATCGCCGCATCACCGTTCCATCGGCGCCTGGGCTTTCGCGTCGAGCAGGCTCGCGAGGGCTTCGCCCGCATCCGCCTGCCCTACGATGAGGCGAACACGACCGCGCGCTCGGCGCTGCACGGCGGTGCCATCGCCGCGACGGCCGACCTCGCGGCCGCGCTCGCGGCATGGTCGGGCGAGGGGCTGTCGCCGGCGCGGACGGTGGGCCGCACGCTGTCCTGCGACGTGAGCTACCTCGCGGGCGCACTCGGCGAGGACATCTTCGGCGAGGCGGAGGTTCTGCGGCGAGGCAAGGAGATCGTGTACAGCGGGGTGCGCGTGCTGAACACGGGCGGCAAGCTGCTCGCCACCGCCAACCACGTGTTCCACCTCTGCCCCAAGGCGGCGCGCTGATGCCCTTGCCGCCCGCCGATCCGGAGGTCGTACGGCGCAACGGCGAGCTCATGCGCGCGCTCGACGGCCGCATGCCGTACATGGCGAACCTCGGCTTCCGCCTGCTCGAGACCGGTCACGGCCACGCGCGCTTCCTGCTGCCCTACGGCGACGCGGCGGCGGGGGACGACGGCGGACTCGCGGGAGGCGCGCTGCTGTCGGCCGTCGACCACGCCGGCTCGCTCGCCGCATGGCTCACGATGGAGTTCGGGAATCCGGCGTGGTTCGGCTCGACCGTGAACACGAAGCTGCAGATCTTCCAGGCCCGGATCACCTGCGACCTGATCGTCGACGCCAGAGCCGAGGGTGCGGACGGCTCGTTGATCCACTCGCGCGTCCAGTTCGTCACGGCCGAGGGCGGTCTGCCCGTCGCCACGGGCACGACGATCTACCGTATCGTTCGGCGGGAGTGAGCGCTCCCGCCACGTGACGCGGGAGGTGATACGATACGACTCGACAGCGTACGATCCGAAACGCACCGGCATCGTCGAAGTGTCCCAAGCGACGAGGAGGAACGCATGGCAACGGAGAGTTTCGCGGAGCGCTTCGATCCCGCCGTCGCGGAGGGCTTTCTCAAGGCGAACGAGCGCCTGACCGGCCTGCCCCGCTACCTGGGCGTGCGCATCGTCGATGTGGGTCCGGGCACGCTCGCTGCCGAGATGGAGGTCGAGCCGGAGCTCCTGACGCCGTTCGGGAACATCCACGGCGGTGTTCTGTCGGCGCTCTGCGACCACGTGCTCGGCTGCGTCTGCTACCCGCTCATGAAGCGCGGGCAGTGGGCGGCCACGACCGAGTTCAAGATCAACCTCCTCGCGCCGGTGAGCCGAGGCACGATTCGCGCCGAGGCGACGGTCGCCTCCCTCTCGCGCACACTGGCCGTGGTCCGCATCGAGATCCAGAACGAGGGCCGGCTCGCCGGACTGGCGCAGGGAACGGTGACGATCCGCGATCCGAAGCCGAGCTGAGCGAAGCCTTCCGGCGAACCAGGAGGAGATCATGGCCCACATCGAACCCCCCGGCTTTCCGATCGAGCGCGGCAAGATTCACGAGTTCGCGAACTCGATCCTCGACGACAATCCGCTCTACCACGACCTCAACGCGGCGAAGGCCGCAGGGCTGCCGTCGGTCGTCGCGCCGCCCACCTTCTCGTCGGCGGCCGCCTTCTTTCCCACAAAGGGCGCGGGAGGATCCCCGATCGCGGGGCTCGACATGCGCTTTGCGCTGCACGGAGGACAGGAGCTCGTGTTCGAGCGCCCGATCTTCGCGGGCGATGTCCTGCGCGCCGAGCCGGGCGAGACGAAGCAGTACGAGCGCGAGGGGAAGCGCGGCGGCGCGATGAAGTTCTGGGAGACGGAGACGATCTACCGCGACGCCGA
>CAZMKX010000722.1:0-2321 GCA_964566375.1 uncultured Myxococcales bacterium | reverse complement strand
GTGCGCGAGCGCATGGAGGAGATGATCAAGAGCCTGCGCCTCGGCTCGCTCTTCCTGCTCTTCCAGATCGGCGACATGCCCGACGACAAGGTGCGCAACTCGACGAAGCTGTTCGCGGAGAAGGTCATGCCGCAGCTTCGGGACCTGTGGCCGGAGTGGAAGAACGACGACCGCTTCTGGTGCAAGCCGCTCGAGACACGCGTCCGCCCCGAGGAGGCCCGCCGATGAACGAGCGCAGGATCGAGACGAAGCGCGGGATCAAGTGCCGCGTGCTCGAGGCCGGCAAGGGTGCGCCCGTGGTCTTCTTCCACGGCGCCGGCGGACTGATGGCCGAGGAGCCGGTGCTCGAGAAGCTCGCGCAGCGCTTTCACGTGCTTGCGCCCGAGTGGCCGGGCTACGGCGCGGACGTCGGCGAGGAGAAGCTCGACGACATGCTCGATTTCGCGCTGCACGGCTGGGACGTCATCGACGCGCTCGGGCTCGATCGCAAGCCGAGCCTGATCGGCCACTCGATGGGCGGAATGATCGCGGCGGAAATGGCGTGCCTGGTGAATTCGGGGGTCGAGAAGCTCGTGCTGATCGGCTCCGCGGGCCTCTGGCTCGACAAGCACCCGATCCCGGACATCTTCGCGATGCTGCCATTCGAGCTCGCGGGAGTGCTGTTCGCGGATCCGAAGGCGGGCGAGAAGCTGCTCACGGGTGGAATCGACTTCTCGGACATGGCCGCGCTGCAGCAGTTCCTCGTGACGAACTCGCGCAGGCTCGGAACGGCCGGCAAGATCCTGTTCCCGATTCCGAATCGGCGGCTATCGAAGCGCCTCTACCGGCTGCGCGCGCCGACGCTTCTGCTCTGGGGACGCGAGGACAAGCTGATCCCGACGGTATACGGCGAACGCTTCGCGCAGCTGATCCCGGGCGCGCGGCTCGCACTGATCGAGGCGGCCGGCCACATGGTGCCGTACGAGCAGCCGGAGAAGACCGCGGCGGAGATCGAGCGCTTCCTGTCCGCATCTTGACCTACTGGTTCGGTTCGGACGGCTATGCTTCTCTTCCCGTGTGAGTGAGATCGCGAACACGCCTTCGGGCCGGTTCGAAGGCGCCACCGCTCGACGCGGTCTCGTCTTCCGCGGCATTCCGTATGCGGAACCGCCCGTGGGCCCGCTGCGCTTCCGCGCGCCGTTGCCGCTCCGGCCGGCGGCGGGCGTCCGCCCGGCGACACGCTTCGGTGGCAGCGCCCCGCAGGTCGGCGAGCAGAACTGGCTCGTGCGGCGCTTCATCGGCTCGGTCTCGGCTTCGCAGAGCGAGGACTGTCTCTATCTGAACGTCTGGACGCCGGCCGTCGACGCAGGACGGCGCGCCGTGATGGTCTTCATCCACGGCGGCGCGTTCTTGATGGGCTCGGGAAGCACGATGCTCTACGAGGGCTCGCGGCTGGCCGAGCGCGGTGACGTGGTCGTCGTGACGCTCAACTACCGGCTCGGCGCGCTGGGCTCGCTCGATCTCGGCGCGCTGCGCTCCGGGAGCGACGATGCGCCCGCGAACCTCGGCATTCGCGATCAGCTCGCGGCGCTCGCCTGGGTGCGCGAGAACATCGCGGCGTTCGGCGGCGACCCCGAGCAGGTCACCGTCTTCGGCGAGTCCGCCGGCGCGATGAGCATCGGGGCGCTGCTCGGCTCGCCCGCTGCGCGCGGGCTCTTCCGCCGCGCGATCCTGCAGAGCGGTGCCGCGCACAACGTCTCGAGCCCGGAGCACGCGCGCATGATCGGCGACTTCTACCTGAAGTCGCTGGGCCCGCACGGCGAGAGCCTGGAGGCCCTGCGCCGGGCGCCGCTTCGCGAGATCCTGCGCGCGCAGACCGAGACGACCCTGCAGCTCGCGCAAGCGACCGGCGGAATGGCGTTCCAGCCGAGCGTCGACGGCGAGATCCTGCCGGTGAACGCGCTCGAAGCGATCGCGAACGGATCGGCTGCGGGTGTGTCCGTCATGGTCGGCACGAACAAGGACGAGTGGAAGCTCTTCCTGCTCGCCGACTCGCGCGCGCGCAAGATGGACGAGGCAGCGCTGCGCCGCCGCTTCGCGCGCGTTCTGCCCGAGCCCGACGTCGCGCGCGGGTACGACGCCTACCGCGAGGCGCCGCGCGCGCGCTGGCCCGACGAGCCGCGCGAGCGCTGGGCCGCGTTCCAGGGCGACCGGATCTTCCACTGGCCCGCTGCGCGCCTTCTCGAGCTGCAGAGCCGGCACGCGCGCGATCTCTTCGCGTATCAGTTCACCTGGTCCCCGCCGCTCCTCGAGCGCCAGATCGGGGCGTGCCACGGGCTCGA
>CAZMKX010000721.1:0-2323 GCA_964566375.1 uncultured Myxococcales bacterium | reverse complement strand
TGGCGCTGCGCAGCACGCGCGCGAAATCCGCCTCGCTCGCGTCGAGCGGCTCGATTCCGCCCGGGTCGTGCGCGGCCAGCGCATCCGCGCCGCGCACGAGATGCAGCGACGCGCGCCGCTTCGAGCCGGCCTCGGTGAGCGCGAGGGTTCCGGTGCTCCAGTCGAACGCGACGAGCGGCTTTCGACCGCGCGGCTTCTCGCCCTTGTCGGTCCAGTGCAAGCGCCCCGCGATCATCAGGTGGATGACGATGAAGAGCTCCCCCTCGAGCGCGATCACGATCCGCTTGCCCAGCCGGCGCACTCCCGTGACCGCCCGGCCTTCGAGCTCCGCGGGCGCCGGCGCGACCGAGCGAAGCACGAACGGCGTACCGACGCGCACGCGCTCGAGCCTCGCGCCCGAGATGCGCCGTCCGAGCGCGTCGAGGTACACCGCGATGTCGGGAAGCTCCGGCACCGCGCGAGCTTGGCGCCGCGAGGCCCACGGCCGCAAGCGACGTGGTGCCGTGTCGGAGCTTTGCTGCACTCTACGAACGCGAAGGCCTCGCTGCGCTCGCGGCGGACGCGGCACGCTGCTTGCTCTCTCGCCGGGCACAGAGGAGGATTCCCCGTGATGCCCGACGAGCCGTTCGACAGCGACTATCGACCCGTTGCCCGCGTTCCGAGCCCGGGCGTCGCCGCCGTTCTGTCGTTCTTCGTGCCGGGCCTGGGCCACGTGTATGCCGGCCGGCTGGGCGCAGGCTTGCTCTGGTTCCTGGCGGCCGCCTTCGGCTACTGGGCGATCCTCGTGCCGGGCTTCCTGATCCACGCGCTGAGCGTGTACTACGCCTACAAGGCGGCGAAGGACTTCCGCGGCTACTGACGGCTACACGCGCGCGGCGAGCGTGAACTGGAGCTCGAGCCGGCCGAGCCGGAAGCGATCGCCGTCCTTGAGCTCGAGCGCCGGCACGTCGTCGCTCGCAAAGTCGCGCAGCACGAAATGGCCGCCGCGGAACTCGACGAGCGCGTGCTGGCAGCGAAGCGAGTCGTCGTCGAGCGCGAGATCGACACCCGGTCCGCGGCCGACCGCGGTGCGGTTCTGATCGAGCCCGTACTCCAGTCCACGCGCTTCTCCGGACAGGATCACGAGCGCGGCGCGATAGCGGGCGAGAAAGTCACCGAGCGCAGAGTTCGAATTCACGGTTTCCGTTCCGGGGGAGAGGCTTGGCTTCGTCGGTCCGTAGGCGCGGTCTTGGACGCCGGGGAGCCGTTACTTGTTTGCTCTCTAATTGCGGCCGGTGGGCCCAGAGCTTTAGCACGCGACCGCGCTCAGGCGAAGACGAGGCGATCGAGCACGCGTGCGAGGCCGTCTCCGAGGCGCGCGAAGCGCGAGTCGTCGCTGAGGATCTCGGCGGGGGTCTGAACCCACGGTCCGGGGGCGAAGTCGTCGGGGCAGGCCTCGCAGAGTCGCTCGGCGTCGGCGCGGCCGAGCTCGAGGTGGAACTGAAGCCCGAGCGCGTGGTCGCCGTAGGCGAAGGCCTGGTGCTCGCAGGCGCGGCTTCGCGCGAGGTGCACCGCGCCGATCGGCAGGTCGAAGGTATCGCCGTGAAAGTGCAGGACCTCGCTGACCTGGGGAAACACGCCGGCGAAGCGGCCGGTCGCGGCGACCGGCTCGATCGGGAACCAGCCGATCTCCTTCGCACGCCCGGGATAAACGGCGGCGCCCAGCGCGGCGGCGAGCTGCTGGGCACCCAGGCAGATGCCGAGCACCGTCTTCCCGCGCGCGACCGCCTCGGCGATGAGCGCGCGCTCGGGCGCGAGCCACGGGTGCGCTTCGTCGTCGTACGCGCTCATCGGACCGCCCATGACCACGAGCCAGTCGAGCTCGGCGGCGCGCGGGAGCGGATCGCCCGCGAAGACGCGCGTGACTTCGATCGCGATCTCGCGCGCCTGCGCCCACGCCGCGATCCCGCCGAGACCTTCGAACCCGACGTGCTGCAGACAGGTGAGCCGTCTCACGCACGCGCCTCGCGAGGCTCACCGCCCGTCCAACGCAGCCGACGCGAATCGGTGTCGATCTCGAGCATCGGCTCGAGCGCGCGCCTGCCGAGCCGCGCGCCGTCGGAGACGGTCAGAGCTCCGCGCTCGAAATCGAGCACACGGGCTTCGCCCGTCGCATCCGCGACCACGAGCGTTCCGGAGCCGCCCGCGTAGGACGCACGTCGACGCAGGTGATCGATTCCGGCGGCGAGATCGCGCGCGCGGAACACGATCTCCTGCGCATGGAAGCGCAGCGACGGCTCGTCGCGGCCGAGATCGCGCACGCAGATTGCGGCAATTCCCTCCG
>CAZMKX010000720.1:0-2332 GCA_964566375.1 uncultured Myxococcales bacterium | reverse complement strand
GCTCGCCGCGCTCGAGCAGGCGCTCGAGCACGCAGACCGCGCGATACGTGCTTCCAATCAACAAGATCCTGGGACTGCTCGGATTCATGGCGACGGGGGCCGGAACAGCAAGCGGCGTGCCCGCGGCGGCCGCGCCTCGTGTGCACATCCAGCGACAGCCGCGTCAGCGAGCGCCTTGATTCCGGCGCGCGGTGTCAGAAATCGAACGCCCGGCGCCGAGGCCGGGGGCCGTGCTACGGTTCGCGCGTATGGCCATCCCCCGGAACCCCACTCGATCGGTGCGTGCCGGCCGGGTCGCGATCGGTGGCGGCGCGCCCATCTCGGTGCAGAGCATGTGCGCGACCCACACGCAGGACGTCGCCGCGACCGTCGCACAGGCGGAATCGCTCGCGCGCGCCGGTGCATCGCTCGTGCGCGTCGCGGTCGACAGCAAGGCCGACGCGGATGCGCTCGCGGAGATCCGGAAGCGCACGGACGTCGCGCTCGTCGTCGACCTGCAGGAGCACTACCGGCTCGCCTCGGCGGTGGCGCCGCACGTCGCGAAGCTCCGCTACAACCCCGGCCATCTGCACCACCACGAGCGGACCCGCAGCATTCGCGACAAGGTCGCGTGGCTCGCGGACGTCGCGGGAGGGGCGGGCTGCGCGCTTCGCGTCGGCGTCAACTGCGGATCGGTCGCGCCGGAGTACGACGAGCGGTTTCCGGGAGACTCGATCGGCGCGATGGTCGCGTGCGCCGTCGACCACTGCGCGCTGCTGGACGATCTGGGATTCACCAACTTCGTCGTCTCGCTGAAGGATTCGGATCCGGCGAAGGTTGTGGAAGCCAACGAACGCTTCGCGCGCGAGCGCCCCGACGTTCCGCTCCATCTCGGTGTCACCGAGGCGGGCCTCCTGCCGATGGGCGAGATCAAGACGCGCATCGCCTTCGAGAAGCTGCTCGCGCGCGGGATCGGCGACACGCTCCGCGTATCTCTCACGCTGCCCAACGACCGGAAGCACGAAGAAGTCACGGTCGGCCTGCGCATCCTCGAGGACGTCGCGGCCGGGCGCTTCCGCTCGGTGCCCGACCTCACGGGATTGAACATCATCTCGTGCCCGTCGTGCTCGCGGGTCGAGAACGAGGCCTTCGTCGATCTGGCCGAGAAGGTTCGCGAGCTCACGCGCTACGCGGCCGACCACGACGTGACGATCGCGGTGATGGGCTGCCGGGTGAACGGTCCGGGCGAGACGGACGACGCGGACCTGGGACTCTGGTGCGGACCGCGCGCCGTCAACTTGAAGCGCGGCGGCAAGAAGGTCGGCGCGTTCGGCTACGACGAGGTGCTCGTCCGTTTGAAGGACGAGCTCGACCGCATCATCGCATCGCGCGCGCCGCGCCAGGAGGGACACCCGTGAGACTTCTCCACACGATGCTTCGCGTGGGCGATCTGGAGAAATCGCTCGCGTTCTACACCGGACCGCTCGAGATGAAGCTCCTGCGCAAGCACGACTTCCCGGGCGGCCGCTTCACGCTGGCGTTCGTCGGCTATGGCGACGAGTCCGAGACCGCCGTGCTCGAGCTGACACACAACTGGGACACGAAGAAGTACGAGCTCGGCGGCGGCTACGGCCACATCGCCCTGGGCGTGGACGACATCCACGCGACCTGCGCCCGCCTGCGGGAGAGCGGCGTGAAGATCACGCGCGAGCCGGGGCCGATGCAGCACGGCTCCACGGTGATCGCGTTCATCGAGGATCCGGACGGGTACAAGGTGGAGCTGATCGAGCGGTCCTAGGCGGAGAGCGGCTCGCCGGGCCTCGAATCAGGCCAGCTCCCAGCGTCGCGTCGCGACGCTGCGGTAGCCGGCATGGATCCAGGCGAGCGTCTGCGCGCCGCTGTCGACGCGGCGCTCGCGACCGCGGCACTCGCGCAGGAAGTCGTTCAGCACCGTGGCGAGCGCCGTGCTCGAATCGATCGCGCCGGCCAGGATCTCCTCGCAGCCGTCCTCGCCGCGCAGAACCGTCTGGGCTCGGCCGAGGGCGATCTCGCCGCGGTCGCCGATGCAGCGCGCGATCGGCCGCGCGCTCTGGTCGTTCCAGGACACGCGCAGGATTCCCAGCACGCCACCGTCGTGCTCGGTCTCGACACGAACCTCGTCCTCGACGTCGGCGCGCTGCAGGCTCGCGCTCTCGAGCACGCGAATCCGGCGTACCGGTCCCGCGAAGGCCTCGATGGCGTCCAGCGCATCGGGACCGAGCTCCATCCAGGCGCCCCCGCCCGAGAGCGCGGGATCGCCGCGCCAGCCCTCGCGCGCGTCGCGCTTCACGCCGAGCGAGATCTCGACCGCGCA
>CAZMKX010000719.1:0-2332 GCA_964566375.1 uncultured Myxococcales bacterium | reverse complement strand
GGAGAGCGCCGCTGAATTGACGCTCCCACGCGACCCGACTAGTATCGGCGCGCTTCTGGGGCCCGCGGGCCTGCTCTCGTCTCCTCGCAACGACCTCGAGGCGTCCGCCGTGCGGCGCCACCCCGAGATCCTGGGAGCGCGGCGAGCACTCGAGAGCGTCGGCGCGCTCGCGACTGGAATGAGCGGAAGCGGTCCGACGGTCTTCGGGCGTTTTGCGAGTCAGCAGGCGGCGCAGCAGGCCGCCGATCGAGTCGAGGTACCGGCGGGAGCGAGAACGATCGCAACGAGTTCGCCCGGCAGCGTCTCCGCCGAGTCCGGTTCTTGAATCGGTCTGGGGCGTAGCCAAGTGGTAAGGCAGCGGCCTTTGGAGCCGCGCATCGGAGGTTCGAATCCTCCCGCCCCAACCAAGAACAGCCAATCCAGCGAGACCCGACGATGAGCAGCAACATCACGAAGATCTTCACCGGCAATGCGAGCCCGCAGCTCGCCGGTGCGATTTGCGAGCATCTCGACCTGGATCTCGGGCGGGTCGAGGTCGGCACGTTCGCCGACGGCGAGACCTCGGTCGACATCGGCGAGAACGTCCGCGGCATGGACGTGTTCGTCATCCAGTCCACCTGCGCGCCCGCGAACAACAACCTGATGGAGCTCTTGATCCTGCTGGACGCGCTGCGCCGCTCCTCGGTCCGCCGCGTCACCGCCGTGATCCCCTACTACGGATACGCGCGCCAGGACCGCAAGGTGAAGCCGCGCACGCCCATCACCGCGAAGCTGGTTGCCGACCTGATCACGACCGCGGGCGCCGAGCGCGTCCTCTGCCTCGACCTGCACGCCGGCCAGATCCAGGGCTTCTTCAACATCCCGGTCGACAACATCTACGGCATGCCGGTGCTGCTGCAGCAGATCCGCACGCTCGTGCCCAAGAAAGAGGAAGTCGTCGTCGTCTCGCCCGACGCCGGCGGCGTCGAGCGCGCGCGCGCGTTCGCCAAGCGTCTCGAGGCCAGCATCGCGATCGGCGACAAGCGCCGTGAGGGCAAGGACATCGCCGAGGTCACGCGCATCGTCGGCGACGTCGACGGCAAGACCGCGGTGATCGTCGACGACATCGTCAGCACGGGCGGCTCGCTCGTGCAGACCGCCGAGGCGCTGCGCGAGGCCGGCGCGAGCCGCGTGCTGGCCGCGATCACGCACCCGGTGCTGGCCGGCAACGCGGTCAAGAAGATCGAGGAATCCTGCATCGAGCGCTTCATCACGACGGACACCATTCCGGTTCAGCAAGCCGCGCGCGACAGCGAGAAGTTCGTGATCACCACCGTCGCGCACCTGCTCGGCGAGGCGATCCGGCGCATCCACAACGAAGAATCGGTGAGCTCGCTCTTCGTCTGAGCTCGAGCGGAGGAAACGGAAATGGCGATCGAAAGACTCGAGCTCCAGGTCAGCCTGCGCGAGGGACGCGGCAAGAGCGTCACGCGCAAGCTGCGCATGGCGGGGCAGATCCCTGCCGTGATCTACGGCGCCGGCATCGCCCCGACCGCGATCGTCGTCGAGCACATGGCGCTCGCCAAGGTCCTGCGCGGCGGCGCGAACGCCCTGATCGATCTCAAGGGCGACAAGGCGGTCGAGGGAAAGCCCGTCCTCGTGAAGGAGATCCAGCGCGACCCGCTCTCGCGCAAGGTCGTGCACTGCGACCTGTACGCGGTGAACCTGAAGGCGCGACTCGACGTCGAGATCCCGCTGCACTTCGTCGGCATCCCGCGGGGCGTCGCGCTCGACGGCGGCGTGCTCGAGCCGCTGATGCGCACGCTCGAGGTCTCGTGCATGCCGCTCGCGATTCCGGAGTCGATCGACGTCGACGTCTCGAACCTCGGCATCGGGGACGCCATCCACGTGCGCGATCTGGTTCTGCCCGCCGACGTCGTGCCCAAGACCGACGCCGAGCTCACCGTCACGCACGTCGTGGCGCCGCGGCTCGAGGAAGTCGCCGCACCGGTGGCGGCCGCGGAAGGCGCGCCGGCCGAGGGCGCGGCTGCGGCGGCCCCCGGGGCAGCGCCGGCCGCGGGCGAAAAGAAGTCCGGGGAGTAGCCCCGCTCGAACGGCATGCACCTCATCGTCGGGCTCGGAAACCCGGGACCTCGCTACGCGGAGACGCCGCACAACGCGGGCTTCGCGGTCTGCGACCGGCTGGTCGAGAAGCACCGGCTGCCCGCGCCGTCGGAGAAGTTCAAGGGGCTTTTCACGCGCGGGAAGCTCGCGGGCCGGGACGTCGGCGTGTTGAAGCCGCAGACGTTCATGAACCTCTCGGGCGAATCCGTGGCGGCCGCGCTGCGCTTTC
>CAZMKX010000718.1:0-2337 GCA_964566375.1 uncultured Myxococcales bacterium | reverse complement strand
CGCGTCGAGCTCAATCACGTCTCGTTCGAGGTCCAGGACATGGACGACCTGATGACGGGGCACGAGCACCTGCGCGCGGCGGGCCACCCGCACCACTGGGGCGTGGGGCGCCACGTGCTCGGCTCGCAGATCTACGACTACTGGCGCGACCCGTTCGGCAACGTCGTCGAGCACTGGACCGACGGCGACCTGCTGAACGCGTCGAGCCCCACGGGCGCCGTCGACATCACCGCGGCCGGCGACATCTCGCACTGGGGCCCGCCCGCGCCGAGCCCGTTCGGTGCGTAGCGGCGAACGCGTGACACCGGAACGGATCGACGTGCCGGTGCTGATCGTCGGCGGCGGTCCCGTTGGAATGACCGCGTCGATCCTGCTCGCGCAGCAGGGCCTCGCGAGCCTCGTCGTGGAGCGGCGAGAGGCGCCCGATCACGCGCCCGCCGCGCACGTGGTGAATGCGCGCACCTTCGAGATCCTGCGCGCCGCCGGCGTGGACCCGAGCGCGATCCGCGCTGCGTGCAAGGATCCCGCGGACGCCGGCTTCACCCGCTGGGTGACGACGCTCGCGGGCGAGGAGCTCGGCTCGCTGCCGTTCGAGCGCCAGGGCGACGAGGCGCTCGCCTGCACTCCGACCCCGCTTCGGAACCTGTCACAGCATCGGCTCGAGCCCATCCTGCGCGCGCACCTGCATCAGCAGGTCGGCTGCGATCTCTGGGCCCGACACGAATGGGAGTCGGCCGAGCAGGATGCGGACGGAGTCACGTCACGGGTTCGCGAGCTCGAAACCGGGCGCGTGCGCGAGATCCGCTCGCGCTACCTGCTCGCCGCGGACGGCGCCGGCAGTCGCGTGCGGAAGGCGTCGGGAATCGAGATGGTCGGGCCGGCGCGCCTGCGCTCGTTCGTGATGATCCACTTCGAGGCGAATCTGCGCGCCTTCGTCGGAAGCCGCCCGGCGGTGCTGTACTGGACCACCGCGCCTGGCTCCGTCGGCACGTTCATCGCGCACGACATCGATTCGACCTGGGTCTACATGCACGGCTGGGATCCCGAGACCGAGCCGGTGGAACGGTTCACGGAGCCCGTCTGCGCGGAGATCGTGCGACGCGCGCTCGGCCTCCCGAGCTTCGAAGTCCCGATCCGCACCATCCGCACCTGGCACATGAGCGTGCAGGTCGCGGAACGCTACCGCGCGGGACGCATCTTTCTGGTCGGCGACGCGGCGCACCGCTTCCCGCCGACGGGCGGGCTGGGCCTCAACACCGGCGTGCAGGACGCGCACAACCTGGCGTGGAAGCTCGCCGCCGTGGAGTCGGGACAGGCGTCCGATCGACTGCTCGAGAGCTACGACACCGAACGGCGTCCGATCGCGCGCGAGAACGCGGACGTGAGCGCGCGCAACGCGGGGCGCCTGCTCGAGGTGTATCAAGCGCTTGGAGCGACCGGCGCGGATGCGCGCGATCGCCTGCGCAGCGCGATCGCGAACCAGGCGGAGCACTTCGACATGCTCGGGCTTCAGCTCGGCTTCAGCTACGAGTCGGGCGCGCTCGTGCTTGACGGCAGCGCGCGCCCCGCCGTCGCCAACCCCGTGCGTGAATTCGTTCCGAGCGGGCGCCCCGGCGCGCGGCTGCCCCACGCCTGGACGACTCGCGGCGGAAAGATGCTTTCGACGCTCGATCTGCTCCCGCCCGATCGCTTCACCATGATCTGCGGACCGTCGGGCTCGGACTGGGCGCGCGCCGCGCGGGAGATTCGCTCGCCGGTGCTCGAAATCCTGTCGATCGGTCGTGAGATCGAGGACAAGGACGGAACCTGGATGCACACGCTCGGCCTGGCACCGGAAGGCGCGCTCCTGGTCCGCCCGGACCAGCACGTCGCGTTCCGCGCGGCGAAGGACGTGCCCGATCCGGCCGCCGCTCTGCGCGCTGCGCTCGACACCGTACTGGGTCACTGAAGGGAACCAACGATGGATCTGGGAATCGCGGGACGAACGGCGCTCGTCTGTGCGTCGAGCCGGGGGCTCGGCCGCGCGTGCGCGCAGGCGCTCGCCGCGGAGGGCGCGCGCGTGATCGTGAACGGGCGCGACGCGGAGCGCCTCGAGGCGACCGCCGACGAGATCCGCCGGGCGACAGGCGCGCAGGTCACGGCCGTCGTCGCCGATCTGTGTAGCGAGACGGGTCGCCAGACGCTGCTCTCGACGTGCCCCGACCCCGACATCCTGATCAACAACAACGGCGGGCCGCCACCGGGCCGCTTCGAGGATCAAGACCACGCGAAGTGGCTGGCGGCGCTCGAGGCGAACCTGCTCGCGCCGGTGCTCATGATCCGCGGCGTGATCGGCGG
>CAZMKX010000717.1:0-2338 GCA_964566375.1 uncultured Myxococcales bacterium | reverse complement strand
TCGAGGATCAGGCCCAGGCTCGTCCTGATCCCGCTCTCGTCATCGATGATCAGTGCGCGGCGCTGAGCCATTTCGAGCGATCGTATCGGCCGCCGGCAGGATCAGTCTGAAACACGTGTGCCCCGGCCGGCTCGAGACTTCGAGCCGGCCCCCGAAGAGCTCGACGATCCGGTGCGCGTTCCACAAGCCGAGGCCCGTGCCCTCGCCCGGCTCCTTGGTCGTGAAGAATGGATCGAATACGCGCGGAAGATCCTCGGGATCGATTCCGGGACCGACGTCGACGACCTCGAGCGCCACGGCATCCGGCGCGCGGCGCGCGGCGAAGCTGGCATGGTCGGGATCGCTCGCGCGCCGCGCCGGGTGATCCGGCGCGTGTGCACGGCGCGCCGCCAGGAGAATGCGGGGCTCGGCAACGCCGCGCAGTGCGTGAGCGGCGTTCTCGATCAGGTTGACGAAGACCTGCTCGAGCCGACGGAGCTCGACCTCGATCGGGGGAAGACCGGCCTCGATCTCGACCTCGAGCGGGATCCCGGCGAGCAGGGGCTGCGGCCGCATGCGCTCCGCGACGTGCTCGAGCAGCGCGGCGGGCGCCACGGGCTCGAGCGCGAGCGCCTCCGGGCGCGACAGGTCGAGCATCTCGCGCACGAGGGCGCGGATTCGCATCGCCTCGTCGCCGATCAGCGCGCCGAGCTCGCTCGCGCGCGGGCCGGCGGTCTTGTCGCGCCGACACAGATCGGCGTAGCCGAGGATGGCCGTGACGGGGTTGCCGACCTCGTGGGCGACGCCGGCGGCCAGCTGACCCAGGCTGGCGAGGCGTCGGCTTCGCGACAGCGACTCCTGGGCGCGGAGCAGCCGCTCGCGCTCCTGCTCGAGCGATTCCGCCATGCGGTTGAACGCCCCGGCGAGCTCCGCGAGCTCCGCGGGCCCCTGCGGCTCGAGCCGGGCGTGGAGATCGCCGGCGGCGATCCGCCGCGTGCCCGAGGCGAGCGCCTCGAGGGGCAACACCACCCGGCGTCGCAGGAGCCAGGCGCCGAAAGCAACGAAGACGACCGTCGCGATGAAGAGCACCCACGCCGCCGAGGCGATCACCGGCGCCAGCCGCGCGCGCAGGTCGGCGCCGTGCGCGCGGCCGACCAGGAAGCCGGTCTCGCCGGACGGCAGACGGAGGCGCCGGACGAGCGTCAGGTCTCCCAGGCCGATCCCGCGCGACTCGAACGCCTCGCCCGCCCCGCGCGCGGCCTCGAGAAGCGGCGTGAGTCGCTCGTCCGCGGGCGCCGCGGCCGAGAGCGGACCCGGCTCGCGTCCGTGGTCGTCGAGCACGCGGAACTCGCCGCCCGTGAGCCGCGGGCCGCTCGCGCGCGCGCCCGCCGAAAGGTCCACGAGCCGGCGCGTTCCGAGGTCGAGCGTCCGCTCGAGGTGCCGCGCGCCCATGCGCAGCCGTTCGAGCGCGTCGTCGCGAACCGCGCGCGCCGACAGACCCGTCATCACGGTCGCGACGATCGCGAGCCCTGCCAGCATCATCACGAACAGGTTCGCGACGATCTCGAGCTGGACGCCGCCCCGGCGGGTCACCCCGCGTCGACCAGACGTGTCCAAAGTCTCGGCTCGAACAGGAAGACGAGTCCCGCGATCGCGAGGCCAGGCCCGAAGGGAATGCGCGTGTCGAGTCCCTTCCGCTCGATCACGAGCTTCGGCACGCCGTAGGCCAGCCCGATCAACGAGCCGAGGAAGATGATGCCGATCGCCGCCGAGGTACCGAGCAGGCTCGCGAGCATGGCGATCAGCTTCACGTCGCCGAAGCCCAGTCCCTGCTTGCCGCGCAGTCGCGGGTACACCTCGGCGATCAGCCAGAAGAGCCCGCCGGCGATCAGCACGCCCCCGAACGCATCCGCGAAGCCGACCCCCAGCGACGGCGCCACGACCGAGAGCGTCAGCCCGACCGCGAGACCCGGGAGCGTGATCCAGTTGGGAATGATGTAGTGGTCGAGGTCGATGAAGATCACCGCGATCAGCGCTGCCGCGAGCGCCCATTCGACCAGGAGACGCGCGGACGGCCCGTGCCAGTACAGAAGCGCGGCGAAGAGCACGCCCGTGAGCGCCTCGACGAACGGATAGCGCGCGGAGATCGGTTCCCGGCACGAGCGGCACCGCCCGCGCAGCGCGAGATACGACAGGATCGGCACGTTCGCCCAGGCGGGGATCGGCTTCCGACAGCCCGGACAGCGGGAAGGCGGGAAGACCAGCGACTCGCCGCGCGGCAGGCGCCAGATCACGACGTTCAGGAAGCTGCCGATGCACGCGCCGAAGACGAACGCGAAGCCCACGAGCACCGAGAAAG
>CAZMKX010000716.1:0-2359 GCA_964566375.1 uncultured Myxococcales bacterium | reverse complement strand
ACCGGCACGAGCGTGATCGCGAGCCCCGCGGCGGCGGCCATCGCGTAGGTCTTCGTGAACGCGAGCGGCTTGAACATGCGGCCGGCCTGCGCCTCGAGCGCGAACACCGGCACGAACGACAGCGTGATCACGAGCAGGCTGAAGAACAGCGCCGGGCCGACCTCGACCGACGCGTCGACGATGAGCCGCCAGCGCTCGTCGGGCGTCGGCTCGGGCGGCGGGGCGCCCGGCACGGCGCGCACGTGGCGCCACGCCTCGAGCTTCTTGTGCGCGTTCTCGATCATCACGATCGCGGCGTCGACCATCGCGCCGATCGCGATCGCGATCCCCCCCAGGCTCATGATGTTCGAGTTCATCCCCAGCGCGTGCATCGCGATGAACGCGATCAGCACGCCGACCGGCAGCATCACGATCGCGACGAGCGCGCTGCGCAGGTGCATCAGGAAGACCACGCACACGAGCGCCACGATCGCGCTTTCTTCCAGGAGCGTGGACTTGAGCGTCTCGATAGCGCGGTGAATCAGCTCCGAGCGGTCGTAGACCGTCTCGAGAGTGACGCCTGCCGGCAGCCCCGACGCGATCTCCGTCATCTTCGCCTTGACGTTGTGGATCACCTCCAGCGCGTTCTGCCCGTAGCGCGACATCACCACCGCCGAGACGACCTCGCCCTCGCCGTTCAGTTCGGTCAGGCCGCGGCGCTCGTCCGGGCCGAGTTCCACGCGGGCGATGTCGCGGATCAACACCGGCGTGCCCTTGTCGGTCTTCACGACCAGATTCTCCAGATCCGCCGTGCCGCGCAAGTAGCCCTTGCCGCGGACCATGTACTCGGTCTCGGCCATTTCGAGCGCACGGCCCCCGACGTCCCGGTTCGAGTCGCGGATGACCTGGCTCACCTTGGCCAGTGGAATGCCGTATGCGCGCAGCTTTGTCGGGTCGACGACGACCTGGTATTGCTGCACGAACCCACCGACGCTCGCGACCTCCGCGACCCCGTGCGCCTTGCTGAGCTGGTATCGCACGTACCAGTCCTGGATCGTGCGCAGTTCAGCGAGCGTCCGGTCCCTGGAGAGCACCGCGTATTGGTAGACCCATCCGACGCTGGTGGCGTCCGGACCGAGCTGCGGGGTCACGCCCTTGGGAAGTCGGCCCGCGGCGAAGTTCAGGTACTCGAGGACGCGTGATCGCGCCCAGTAGATGTCGGTGCCGTCCTCGAAGATCACGTAGACGAACGACGCGCCGAAGAACGAGAAGCCGCGCACCACTTTCGACTTCGGCACCGACAGCATCGCGGTCGTCAGCGGATACGTGACCTGGTCCTCGACCACCTGCGGCGCCTGGCCCGGCGCCTCGGTGTAGATGATCACCTGGACGTCCGACAGGTCGGGCAGCGCGTCCAGCGGTGTCTTCATCACTGCGTAGATACCGGCGATCGTGATGAACACCGTCGCTAGAACGACGAGGAAACGATTCCTCGCCGACCAGTTGATGATCGCGTCCAGCATCTCAATGGCCCGAGTGCTCGCCGTCCGTGGACGGGCGCGCGGGCGCGTCGTTGGCCGCCGGGTTCGGCGTGAGCCGCGTGATCACCCACTCGCCGGGCTTGCGCTCGACGATCTCGAACGAGATCGCGGTGTCCGGCTTGACCCCGGCGACCAGCGCCGGATTGGCCAGCGCGAAGTCCATCGTCATCGCGGGCCACTTCAGGCTGGCGATCGGCCCGTGCTTGACCGAGGCCGTGCCCGCCTTGGCGTCGACCGACACGAGCGTTCCGACCGCCTGGTGCCCGATGGTTGCGGACTTCGCGTCGCCCGAGGCGCTCGCAGGCCCGGACGTGGGCTCGCCCGCGCCCGGCTTCGCCGCGCCACCGTGCGAACTGTGCCCGAACCCGCCCACGGCCGCGCGAAGGTTGCTCTCTGCATCGATCAGGAAGTTCGCCGCGACGACGACGTTCTCGCCCTCGGAGATTCCCGAGAGCACCTGCACGTACGTGTCGCTGCGCGCGCCAAGCTTCAGTTCGCGCGGTTCGAATCGGCCCTCGGCGAGCTGCACCAGCGCGATCTGTCGCGTTCCGCTGTCGATGACGGCCGACGTCGGGATGCTGAGCGACTTGCCCGCGCCCGAGACCGTCAGCTCGACCTGCGCGTACATCGCCGGCTTCAACAGGCCGCCCGGGTTCGCCAGCTCCAGTCGAACCGGAACAGTCCGCGTCTCGGCCCTCATTGTCGGGTAGATGTACGTAATCGTCGCCTGGAACAACCTGTCCGGATACGCGTTGATCTTCACGCTGGCGCGCGCACCAGGTCGGACCAGCGCGATGTCCTGCTCGAACACATCGGCGACGACCCAGACAGATGACAGG
>CAZMKX010000715.1:0-2374 GCA_964566375.1 uncultured Myxococcales bacterium | reverse complement strand
CACGCGCGCGGCGAGACCGACGACCACCTCTACGCCTGGATTCCCGAGCGCAGGGCGCTGGTCGTCGGCGACTTCGTGACCTGGGTCTTCCCGAACGCCGGGAATCCGCAGAAGGTGCAGCGCTACCCGCTCGACTGGGCGCAGGCGCTGCGCGAGATGAGCGCGCTCGGCGCCGAGGTTCTTCTGCCCGCGCACGGCCTGCCGATCGCGGGCGGCGGGCGCATCGCGCGCGTCCTCGACGACGTGGCGAGCGCGCTCGAGCACGTCGTCGACGAGACGCTGCGGCGCATGAACGCGGGCGAGACGCTCGACGCGATCGTGCACGGCGTGCGCGTGCCCGCGCACCTGCTCGAGCGGCCCTATCTGCGCCCGGTCTACGACGAGCCGGAGTTCGTCGTGCGAAACGTCTGGCGACAGTACGGCGGCTGGTACGACGGCAACCCCGCGCACCTGAAGCCCGCACCGCAAGCCGCGCTCGCGCGCGAGCTGCAGGCACTGGCCGGCGGAACCGCGCCTCTCGTCGCGCGCGCACGCGCGCTCGCTTCGAGCGGCGAGCTGCGGCTCGCCTGTCAGCTCGTCGAGCTGGCCGTGCAGGCCGCACCCGATAGCCGCGAGGCGCACGGCGCGCGCGCGGAGATCTACGGCGAACGCCGCAAGGCCGAGCTCTCCCTCATGGCGCGCGGGATCTTCGGCACCGCGGCGGAGGAGTCGGCCGCAATGGCCGCGCGGCCCGAGCCGGACTAGGCGCGGCGCGCGCGCAGGAGCAGCGAGACGGCAACGGCCGCACCGAGCGCCGAGACGAGCAGGAGCCCGCTCGGCGCGGGCAGCACCGGCACGGCCGGCGGCGGCGCATTGACGGTGAAGCTCGCGAGCGCGTTGTTGGTGAACGTCGCCGCGCCGACGGTGAGCGCGTACTGCGCGGCGGTGCTCGTGCTGGTGGCGGCACAGGCCGGGGTGAAGCGAAGCGCCTGCACGCCCGTCGACGGGAGCGGTCCGGCGAACGGCGGATTCGCGTTTCCGTCGTCGTCGTTCCCGCCGCCGACGAGCGACACGACGGTGCCCGGTCCGGTGTAGCTCGCGCCGCCCCAGCTGGTGCGCCAGTACACCGTGGGCCCGATCACGCCCTCGAACGTCAGCGTTCCGGCCGGCAGGTAGGCCGCGGGAATCGCGCTCATCGTGAAGTCCGCCACCGTGGCGGGCGTCGTTCGCGAGGTGAAGCCCGCCGTCGCGAGCAGGATCTCGCGGCACGCGCCGCTCGCCGGGTTCGGCAGCGGAAAGCTCGACAGCACCACCGGGTTCGCGCCCGACGCGTCGCGCGCGACGAGCTGCGCGTTGCCGTTCACGAACTGCTGGTTCGCGAAACGCATCTTCAGCTGCACGGCCTGGGCGGTCGCGTCGCCCCCGACGCCGCCGATCACCTGCTCGATCTCCATCAAATGGAACGCGGCGCGCGCCGGGTTCGGCGCCGTCGTGAGGCCGAGGAGCGCAAGGCAGACGAGGATCGACCGCGGCACCACAGGCTTCCCTTCCCTAGAGATGCCTCGCCAGCCTACACCTGGCGTGGGGAAAACGGGGCGAAATCAGGTCGCTTCGCGGACGAACACGTCGAAAACCCCGGTCAGGACGCCCGGGGTGCCGCGCGTCCGTACCTGCACCCAGATCCGGTATGCCCCGGCGCGCGGGAAGGCGTACGGAAACTCGACCTCGCTCGCCCGGGGCGGAGCGGGCAGCCCGGGCAGCTCCGCCGACTCCCCCGGCCGGGCCATGAGAGCCAGGGCAGCCATCGAGACCGAGCCGAGCGGGTGCAGGTGGACGAAGACGCCCGCGTCGGACCGGCGCACGACCGCGTGCCCGAGCATGCCCATGTACGGCTCCAGGGCGACGCGCTGGCCCGCCGCGGTGTAGGCCGCAAAGCGCAGCGAGATCTCGCGATCCGCGACCAGGGGGGAGGTCGTCTCGAAGACCATCCGACCGCCGCCCATGAGCGGGCTGGACAGGAGCTCTCCGGCCGGCTGGCTCGTGTGCCAGGAGTCGTCGAAGTCGAGCGCTTCGGGCTGGGCGGCGGCGCCCGCCGCCGGCGCGATGCCCGACAGGCACCAGCCGTCGCCGGTCGCCGTCTGCCAGAGCGGAAGGCTCGAAGCGACCGGCTCCGGAAGCGCGACCTTGGCGAGCAGCGTCCGGCTCGCGCCGCTCTCGTGGGTGAGCTCCGCGTAGAGCTCGTACACGCCGGCGGGAAGCGGCGGCAGGACGCTCTCGAAAGTGCGGCCGTCGCGGCGGATCGGGTGAAGGTGCGCGAACGCGTCGAGCGACGGCGCCCGGATCAGGAACAGGTGCATGAGCTTTCCGTGGTCGGTGACGAGCGTCTCCCAGCTCG
>CAZMKX010000714.1:0-2379 GCA_964566375.1 uncultured Myxococcales bacterium | reverse complement strand
GCCTGCGAGCGCTTCGGCATGGACGAGAAGGCCATCTCGCTCGACGTGCCGGCGGGCGCGCGCGTGAAGGGCGACGCGGAGCAGCTTCGCGTGGCATTCCGCAACCTGATCGACAACGCGATCCGTTACGCGGGCGGCGAGCCGAGGGTCGACGTGCGCGTGCGCGCGATCCGCTCGCGCAAGCTCGAGATCGAGGTCGCCGACCGCGGCGTGGGCATTCCGTCGTCGGCGCTCGACCGCGTCTTCCAGCGCTTCTCGCGCCTCTCGCAGGAGGCGGTGCGGACCGCGCGCGGCCTCGGGCTCGGGCTCTACATCGTGCGCAACGTCGCCCGCGCGCACGGCGGAAGCGTCCGCGCCGAGAGCGAAGGCGAGGGCAAGGGCAGCCGCTTCATCCTGACGCTTCCCGGAAATGTCGGAACCCGAGCGCGTTCTCCTCGTTGAGGACGAGGAGCACCTCGCGCGCGGGCTCGCCTTCAACCTGGAGGCGGAGGGCTACCGCGTGGAGATCACCGACCGCGGGGAGGCGGCGCTCGAGCGGCTCGCGGACGAGGACGCGCCCGCGATCGACCTGGTGCTGCTCGACGTGATGCTGCCCGGGATTTCCGGCTTCGACGTCGTCGCGCGGCTGCGGACCGACGAGAGTCACGTTCCCATCCTGCTGCTCACCGCGCGGGACGCGCCGAGCGACATCGTGCGCGGCCTCGACCTGGGAGCGGACGACTACCTGACGAAACCCTTCTCACTGCCCGTGCTGCTCGCGCGCGTCCGCACGCTTCTGCGTCGGATCCCGCGGCACGAGGAGGAGAGCGAGACGCCGGGTCCATTCGCGGTCGGCAGCGCCGTCGTCCACCCCGAACGCTTCGAGCTCGAACGCGACGGCCGCACCATCTCGCTCACGGCCAAGGAGCAGGCGCTCCTGCTGCTGCTCTGGGCGCGGCGGGGCACCGCGGTGTCACGCGGCGAGATCCTGCAGGAAGTCTGGGATCTGCATCCCGAGACCCGCACGCGAGTCGTCGACACGTTCGTGCTGCGACTGCGCAAGCTCGTCGAGCCGGACCCCTCGAATCCGCGCCACCTGCTCTCCGTGCGCTCTTTCGGCTACAAGCTCGTCGAGGAGCCGCAGGCCGCCTAGAAGCGCAGCCCGGTCGTCCAGTTTTTCGCCTGCTTGCCGATTCGAGGGCATGCAGTTCGCCCGCAAATCCTGGGCGCTCGGCGCGAGCCTGCTCGTGTGTCTCGCCTGTGCTTCCGCGCCTTCCGCCCCAGCTCCCGGCAAGGCCACGCTCTTCGGCGACTTGAAGCTCGTTCCGCGCGACGGCGTGCACATGCCCGCCAGCAGCGACGGCGCGTATGGCGACCGCCGGCTCCGCGACGTCGAGCTCGTGGACTACCAGCGGCCGGGCTTCGCGGTCGTCTGGCTGGACGGCGCGCCGGCTTCCGCATCCGACGCGCGGCTGACGATCCGCGCCAACGAGTTCGAGACGCGTCTCGAGCCGGCCTGGACCGCGCTCCAGAGCGGCGGGACGCTCACGGTCGTGAACGCGTCGCCCGACGCCCACACCGTCTCGTGTCCGTCGCTCGGGCTCCTGCAGCGCCTCGCGCCGGGCGGAGAGCTCCCGCTTCGCGTGGGCGAGACGGGTGCGCACGGGCTCTTCCTGCTCGACCAGCCGCAGATCGAAGGCGGCGTGTTCGCCGCGCCGGGCCCGTTCGCCGTGCCGACGCAGACGGGGCAGTTCGAGCTCCGCGACGTCCCCCCGGGGCTGGTGCGCGTTCACGCCTGGCATCCGCGCTTTCCGCCCGTGGCGCGAAGCGTCGACGTCGGAGCCGACCAGACCGTGCGGATCGACCTCGAGATGGGCGTCGGCCGCGGAGAGGACGAAACTCCATGAGCCCCAGCTTTCGATCGCACACGGCGTGGACCGCGCTCGCGGCTGCCCTCGCGCTCGTCTGCGCAGGTGCGCGCGCCGAGGAGCCGCAGCCGGACCAGGCCGAGATCGATCGGCTCTACGACACCGTCCACCAGCTCGAGCGCCGGATCGCGGAGCTCGAGAGCGGCAGGACGAGCGGCGCCGCACATGCGACGTCGGGCCACGCAGACTGGTCGGAGCGCATCCGGCTCTCGGGCAGCGCGGAGCTCGACTACCTGCAGGGCCAGGACTCCGAGTACGGGCTGTACGACGAGGGCTCCACGCAGGTCTACGACGCGCGCGTGTTCCTCGACGCCGATCTCGGCAGCGACGTGCGGATCGGCGAGCGCACGGTCTTCCGCGATGCCGGCTTCACCTTCGAGTACAACCTGGTGCGGCTCGGCTACGCGCAGAACGAGATCGGCGACCTGTACATCGACCTGCGCGGAATCATGGCGCGCGACTGGCTCAACCT
>CAZMKX010000713.1:0-2386 GCA_964566375.1 uncultured Myxococcales bacterium | reverse complement strand
ACGAGACGAACGAGGCGGCGGTGATCGACGCGCCCGAGGCGGCGCCCGTCGTCGCGCGCATCGAGACGCTCGGTGTGAAGCTCACGAAGGTGCTCTCCACGCACCACCACCCCGACCACAGCGCCGCGAACCCGGAGCTCGCGCAGCGCTACCGCGTGCCGGTCGTCGGTCACGCTTCGGATTCCGCGCGCATTCCCGGCTTCACGGACGGCGTGAACGAAGGCGACCGCGTGCGCGTCGGTCGGCTCGAAGCCGAGGTGATCTTCATTCCTGCGCACACGCGCGCGCACGTCGCGTACGTCTTCCCCGGCGCGGTGTTCAGCGGCGACACGCTCTTCGCCGGCGGCTGCGGCCGCCTCTTCGAGGGCAACCCGCAGCTGATGCACGAGGCGCTGAACGTGAAGCTCGCGAAGCTTCCCGACGACACGCGCGTCTACTGCGGTCATGAGTACACGGAAGGGAATTTGCGCTTCGCGCTGACGCTCGAGCCCGGAAACGCAGCGCTGGTCGCGCGCATGGCAGGCGTGAAGGCGCGCCGTGCGCATGCCGCGGCCGACTGGCACGACGCGACCGACGCCGAGATGACCGTCCCGTCGACGATCGCCGACGAGCGCGCGACCAATCCGTTCATGCGCGCGCACTCGGCGGAGCTCGTGGGGTCCGTGCGAAAGCAGCTCCCCGACACGCCCTCCGACCCGGTCAGCGTGCTCGGGGCGGTTCGCGCGCTCAAGGACAAGTTCTGAGCATACGCTGCTCATTCCCTGCGCTCCGCGCGCTCGTGCTCGCGGCCGTCTTGATGCTTCCGCCGGCCGTCGCGCGGGCGGACCTCGGCTTCGAGCCCGAGGATCGGGTCACGCTCACGCACGTCGACGACCAGGTGATCGCGGTGACCGCGGCCGGCTTCGCGGCGGTGCTCGCTCCGCTCGACCTCGGTGAGTCGATCGTGTCGCTCCACGCCCAAGGAAACGTCGGCGTCGCCGTGACCTCGCGCAGGCTTCTGGCGATCCAGGCACGCGCCGCGAATTTCACCGAGCTGCGTTTTCGCGTCTCGGAGAAGCCGCCCCGCGCGGGCGACATCTGGGTCCGCGACCGGCTGATCGTCGCGGTGCTGCCGGCGCGCCTCGTCGCCTTCACGGCTCAGATCGGGGACTGGCAGGAGCTCGGCCTGGGGCCGGGCGAGAAGCCGATCGAGGTGCTGATCGAAGAAAACGTCGCCGCGATCGTGACCCCGCGCCGGGCGATCGGCTTCTCGCCGCTTTCGAGCGGTTTCGTGGAGTATCCGCTGACGCCGAACGAGAAGCTCGAGCGGGCGACGCTCGGCGACGACTCGGTGACGCTGATCCTGCCCAACCGGATCCTGATCTTCCGCGCGGGGGACAAGCGCTGGGCGAGCTTGCTCCGCTGAGACCGGGTCGGAGAATCCCCAGCGGTGACGGACCGTTGACGTGGAGCGTCACCGTGCCGCCGCAAGTCGGCAACATGCGCGTTCCCGAACCCCTCGCGACAGCTGCGCCAGGCTCGAATTTTCGCTGACTTGGGCGCGTCTGCTGCGCGTGGCGGTGATTGGCACGATTGATGCTGTGCATCGCGTCATCGCTGAGGGGAGCGCATTCGCATGACCGAGGTCGCATACAAGCTCGCGGAACTGCAGGAGCCAGAGGCGGAGGTGCAGTCCGCGCCGCCCGAGACCCTGACCCTGCTCGACCTGGTCGCGGCGATCGCGGACGAGGCCGAGACCGAAGAAGAGGTCGTTGCCACCATCCAGCACCTGATCGAGACCGGGAAGGTCACGCTGGTCGGGAACTTCCGCGGCGGCGACGTCTCCCCGCGGCGACTGCGCTCCTAGAGCTCCGGGGCGGCTCTAGACCGCGTCGAGCGCCTCGCCGAGCGCGAGCACGACGTGGTAGACGCTGGTCGCGTTCTGCGCGTCCGAGACGACCCGCCCGTCGCGCGCGAGCTGCTCGTGCCAGCCGTGCGACACCGGATCGACGTGCCGCGCGAAGCAGTACGCGAGGCCGGCCTCGAGCTCGCGACGCATTTCGGCGTCACCCGTCGCGCCGGCGCGCGACGCGAGCGCCTTCACCCGTTCGGTCTGCGGCCACAGGCGCTTGGTGAAGGCGCGCGGGCGCCCGCTGCGGTCGACCTGGTCGAGCACGCCGCCGTCCGCGTCGACGCCGAAGCGCCGGCCGAACGCGAGGAGCCGCGCGGAGAGTGCGCGCGCCTCGTCGCTCGGCGCGCGCGCGTCCAGGCGATCGAGCAGCCAGGCCCATTCGAAGTGATGGCCCGGCTCGACGAGCGCGCCCGCGCCGCCGGCCAGCGGCCGCCAGCCCGCATCGAAGTGCTCGCCGAGCGCGTCCGTCGCCGGGTCGATCCAGCGCTCGCCGAG
>CAZMKX010000712.1:0-2387 GCA_964566375.1 uncultured Myxococcales bacterium | reverse complement strand
CGCGCGCCGGCTGGGACGACTACGAGGTCTGGGTCTCGCGCCAGCCCGCGACGCCTCCCGCGCTCGTGGTCGACGAGGCGTCGGACGCGTACCAGATGTACACGAGCGGCACGACCGGCCGGCCGAAGGGCGCGGTCATCCAACACCGCGCGGTGACGGCGAACGTCTCGCAGCTCGCGAGCGCGGCGAGCCTGCGCGTCGGCGAGCGGTATCTGATCGTCGCGCCCATGTACCACGCCGCGGCGTCGATCGCGACGTTCTGGGTCGTCCAGCAGGGCGGAGCGCTCCACATCCACGAGGACTTCGCGCCGGGCGAGGTCGTGCGCGCGCTCTCCGAGGACCAGATCGTCGGCACGACTCTCGTTCCGGCGATGATCCAGGCGTGTCTGGTGGGCGTGCCGGACGTCGCGAAGCGCCGCTTCGACGCGCTCCGCTTCATGCTCTATGGCGCATCGCCGATCGCGGTCGAGACCTTGCGCCGCGCGATCGACGTCTTCGGCTGCGACTTCGCACAGGGCTTCGGCATGACCGAGACCAGCGCCGTCGCCACGCTGCTCTCCGCTGCCGACCACGCGCGTGCGCTGGCCGGCGAGCCGAACCTGCTGCTCTCGTGCGGGCGCGCGCTGCCGGGCACGGACGTGCGAATCGCCGGCCCCGACGACCGCGAGGCTCCGCGCGGGACGATCGGCGAGATCCTGGTCCGGGGTCCGCAGCTGATGCGCGGCTACTGGAACCTGCCGGAGGCGTCGGCCGAGGCGCTGCGCGGCGGGTGGATGCACACGGGCGACGCGGCCATCATGGACGACGAAGGCTACGTGTACATCCAGGATCGCGTGAAGGACATGATCGTCTCCGGCGGCGAGAACGTGTATCCGCGCGAGATCGAGGACGTCTTGTTCAAACACCCGGCGGTCGCGGACGCGGCCGTGATCGGTGTGCCCGACGCGCAGTTCGGCGAGGCGGTGAAGGCCGTCGTGGTGCTGCGCGCGGGCGCGAGCGCGACCGAGGCCGAGCTGATCGACCACTGCCGTGCCAGCCTCGCCGGCTACAAGCGACCGCGCAGCGTCGACTTCGCCGCCGAGCTGCCGCGAAACCCGAGCGGCAAGGTGCTGAAGCGCGAGCTGCGCGAGCCTTTCTGGCGCGGCCACACCCGCCGCGTCGGCTGACCCCAGGGGGCCCGGCTCAGCCGTCGATCTTCTGGAGCGGATTCCCGGCCGAGGTTGGGACGCTTCCGAAGACCGCGTCGAGCCCGCCGTCGACGCTGAGCGCGACGCCGGTGACGAACGCCGCGTCGTCGCTCAGCAGGAACGCGACGGCGCGGCCGACGTCCTCGGGCTCGCCGACGCGCCCGATCGGGTGCATCGCGGCGAAGATCCCCTTCGTGAACTGCTCGTTCCGGTGCAGCGGCCCGAGGATCGGCGTGTCGATCACGCCCGGGCAGACCGCGTTGATGCGGATCTTGTACGGGGACAGGTCGGCGACAGCGCACTTCATCAGCCCGAGCACGCCGTGCTTGGTCGCGCAGTAGCTGCCCAGCGTCGCGCCGCCGCGCTTGCCCGCGTCCGACGAGGTGATCACGATCGCGCCGCCGCCGGCGTCGCGGATCGCGCGCCCCGCCGCCTGCAGGCCGTAGAAGACGCCGGAGAGGTTCACCGCGATCGTCCTGCTCCACTCGTCGAGCGGCGTGTCGAGCACGTTCGAGGCGGTTGCGATGCCTGCGTTCAGGTGCGCGAGGTGGAGCGCGCCGAAGCGCTTCACGGTCGCGTCCACTGCGCGCTGGTTGTCGGCGGGGTCCGTCACGTCGAGGCGTAGCCCGATCGCCTCGCCCCCCGCGCGCGAGATCTCCTTCGCCGCCGCTTCGGCGCCCTCGGCGTTCAGATCGGCACAGGCGACGCGCGCGCCTTCGCGCCCGAGCACGAGCGCGGTCGCCCGTCCGATTCCCGACGCCGCGCCCGTCACGAGCGCCACCTTTCCCTGCAGCTTTCCAGGCATCGCCAGCCCTCCCGATTCGAGCCAGCATACCCCCCGCCGCCCCTCGCGTGTAGACTCCGCCCCAGCCCTCGGGAGAACCATGGCCTCGAACCCAGCCGAAACGAAGAACATCGCCGTCTACATCGACCTCGAGAACGTCGCGATCGGATGTCGCGATGCGCGCTACAAGGTCTTCGACGTGCAGCTCGTCCTGCGCCGCATGATCGAGAAGGGGAACGTGGTCACGCGCCGCGCCTACGCGGACTGGACGCGGTATCCGGACTACCGCCGACCGCTCCACGAGGCGGGCGTCGAGCTGATCGAGATGCCCGGGTCCAAGCTCACGGGCAAGAACAGCGCGGACATCAAGATGGTCGTCGACGCGCTCGAGCTCTCCTACACCAAGCCTCACATCG
>CAZMKX010000711.1:0-2389 GCA_964566375.1 uncultured Myxococcales bacterium | reverse complement strand
CGAGGAGGCGTACTGCGGTAAGCGCGGCACGCCCCCGATCCGATCCTGGTCGTGCGCCCGATGCCCGTCGCGCGCGCGCGCGATCGACGGCTCCGCGTAGCGCATGCCGAGCTCGACCGCGAAGCCCGGGCCCAGCAGCGCCGCGAGCGCGTCGCGCAGATCGAGGCCGTTCACGAGAAGCGGCGAGCCGCGCTCCGTCCAGATCTTCCGGTAGGCCTCCGCGGAGCGCGGCGCGCGAAAGGGCGCGATGACCGCGTTCACGAGCAGCCAACGGGGCACCGCCGCGATGTCGAGCACGCGCGGGTCGGACAGGAACTCGCGCAGGTACCTGCGCACGTCCCCGGTCGCGGTCGAGCGCGGTGTGCCGAGATTCAGGATCAGCACGCCGGTCTTGCGGGTCGCTTTCGTCACGCGCGAAGTAGAACCGCAAAGCGTCGGAGCTGTCGAGCCGGTCTCAGCGCGGCAGCAGGTCGCGGCAGAAGGCGCGGATCGCCGAGTTCAGCACGTCCGCGGCCTCCCATTGGAGGAAGTGACCGGCGTCGCGCACGAGGAACGGCCCGACGTGATCGGGAAAGACCCGCGCCGCCATGCGGTCGAACTCCGGATAGATGACGTGATCGGAGGTGCCGAAGAGGATCAGCGTGTGGATCGGGTTCTCGCCGAGCAGCGGCGCCTCGCTGCGCTTCGCGGCGTCGAAGACCGATTCGTAGTTCCCGAAGCTCGCGCGCAGCCGGTCGCCGTCGGCGAACGGCTCGGTCATGAAGTCGACGGCCCCGCGCGTGAACGTGCCGGGATGCGCCCAGAACCGCGAGCCGTAGAAGCTGGCGATGTAGCGGCGGCGCTTCTCCGGCGAGTCGAGCTCCCGCGCGAGCGCGTCCGCGTCGGTGCCCTGGCGCACGTAGTAGTCGCTCGCCTCGACCGCGGGGCGCGTCCGCAGATCCGCCATCTTCTCCTTCAGGTACGGAAGCGGCGAGTTGAAGACGACCAGGCGAGACACGCGAGCCGGGAAGCGGCGTGCGAGGTCCTGGATGATCGCGCCGCCGAGGTCGCCGCCGATCGCGACGCAGCGGGAGATGCCCAGGTCGTCGAGCAGCGCCGCCAGATCGCGGCTGTGCGAGGGTACGTCCTCGAAGCCGTCGGGCGCGACGTCGCTCTCACCGAATCCGCGCAGGTCCGGCGCGATCACGCGGAAGCCCGCGCGGACGAGCGGGTCGATGTTCCGCCACCAGATGCGCTTGGTCTCGGGCCAGCCGTGCACCAGCAGAAGGGCGGGCCCGTCCCCCTCGTCGACGGTGGCCAACCGGAACCCGCGCGACCCGGAGATGCGGACACGAAAACGTGCCGAGTCGAGCTCCGGGTCGGCAGCCATCAGGGCGCGAGCGTCTCGAGCTTGTCGATCGCGTGCACGGGCGCGCCGTCGCCCTTCATCAGCGGCGCGATCGCGCTGAAGACGAGCCGCTGCTTCGCGAGCGTGTTCTTTCCCGCGAACTCGCGCGACACGACGCGGATCTCGAAGTGGCCGCCGCTGCCGCGCACCTCGAGCGCATCGCAGGGCAGGGCGCTCGAGATCGCCGCGCGGATCTTCGCGATCACCTCGTCGGGCGGAGCGTGGATCTGCAGGGCCACGGCGTCGTCTCCGCGCTCAGTAGAGCGGCACGGAAGAATCGACCTCGCGCGACCACGCGTCGATTCCTCCGGCCAGGTTGTGCACGTTCGTGAAACCGTTCGCCGCGAAGTGCTCGGCCGCCGCCTGGCTCCGGCCGCCATGGTGGCAGTGGAAGACGATCAGCGCGTCCTTCGGCAGCTTCTCGATCTCGGCCGCCACGCGCGCGTCGACGAGCGTCGCCCCCGCAATGCGCGCGGTGCGGTGCTCCTCGGGCGTGCGCACGTCGAACAGGTGGAACTCCTGCCCCGACTCCATCAGCGCCTGCAGCTCGGCCGCCGAGAGCTGGTTCACCGCGCCTCCCGCGCGAGGCGCATTGGGGTTCTCCACGGTGAGGGCCTTGCGTCCGTTCGAGTCCGCCGCGCTGATCACGAGCCCGTTGGCGCGAAGCGCCGATTCGCGGTCGAAAAGTAGCGTGAGGCCGTTGCTCGAGGCTGCGATCTCGTGCCCCTCGCGCGGACCGAGCGAGAGCGAGTGCTTGAACGACGCGTCGATCGCGACGTGCAGCTCGCCGCCCTGGCTCTTGATCGCGCCGCGAAGCAGCTCGGCCGCGTCGTCGGTCACGGTGACGCTCGGCGCGGCGACGGGTGCCTCGGGCGCCACTCCCAGAAGCTGCGCGAGCTCCCCGCTCGCGTAGAGCTCCTTCACGATGTCGCAGCCACCCACGAACTCCCCGTTGACGTAGAGCTGCGGGATCGTCGGCCAGTTCGAGAACTCCTTGATGCC
>CAZMKX010000710.1:0-2397 GCA_964566375.1 uncultured Myxococcales bacterium | reverse complement strand
GACACGGTCTGGGCGGTCGAGCACCACTTCCTCGAGGAGTACTCGCACTGCTCCGCGCCGGAGCTCTTCCTGACGGCGTGCGCGACGCAGACCCGGCGCATTCGCGTGGGGCACGGCGCAGTGGTGTGCGTGCCCGCGATGAACCACCCGGTGCGGGTCGCCGAACGCGCGGCGGTGCTCGACATCCTTTCCGGCGGGCGCCTCGAGCTCGGCACCGCGCGCTCTTCGACCTGGACCGAGCTCGGCGGCTTCGAGATCGATCCCGACACGACCAAGCAGACCTGGGACGAGTACGTCCGCGTGCTGCCGAAGATGTGGACCGAGGAGCGGATGTCGTGGCGGGGCACCTCCTTCTCGATGCCCGAGCGCGCGATCCTGCCCAAGCCGCTGCAGAAGCCGCACCCGCCGCTCTGGGTCACCGTCACGTCGCCCGGAACGGAGCTCGACGCGGCCGAGCGCGGCATCGGCTGCCTCGGCGTCGCTGCGGCGAGCTACAAGGAGCAGGAGCGGCGGACGCGCGAGTACCACCGCCGCATCCGCTCCTGCACGCCCGTCGGCGCCGTCAACGACCGCATCCACACGCTGAACTTCCTCTACTGCCACGAGGACCCGGCCGAAGCCGCGCGCACCGGCATGAACATGCTCGGCACGTTCGGGCTCTCGAACGCGCACCTGCTCTTCACGCGCGAGGCCTATCCCACGCGCGCATACGGGTCGCTGGCGAACCTGGCGCCCGGACCCGGCCGACGCGAGGGAAGCCCCGCCGACCCGAGCGGTGTTCCCGAAGGCATGGCGATCGGCGATCCCGAGCGGATCGTCCGCGCCATCAAGGAGTGGGAGTCGATCGGCGTCGACGGCGTGAACTTCCTGCTGAACGCGATGGAGACGATTCCGCAGCAGAAGGTCCTCGACAGCCTGCGACTCTTCGCGCGCGAGGTGATGCCAGCCTTCGCGCGGAAGGAGACGCGCTGATGCTCGTCGGAACCGCGGACCTCGACTCGCTCGCCGCGCGCGCGCCGCGCATCGACGCGTTTCCGGACGAGCCACTCGTCCTGCCGGGCGTCGAGCTGCTTCAGGCGACCTTCGAGCTCGAAGGGAAGGGCGTCGAGTCGTACTTCCCGCCCGGCCTCCATCCGACGCTTCCCGTGCTCGCGGTCTTCGCGGTCTGGCGCGCGAGCGAGGGCCCGCTCGGTCCGTTCGCGCTCGCGCAGCTCCGCCTCTCGTGCCGCAGCGGAGCGCGCCCGCGCCAGCTTCTGCTGGCGAGCTTCGTCGCGGGCGAGGCCGCGCGCGCGACGCTGAACGCGCGCTTCGCGTTCGGCGCGAAGCCGGCGAGCGTAGAGCTCGCGCGCTTCTACGACCGTGTCGACGCGCGTGTCTCGATCGAGGGCCGCGAGCTCCTCGCCTTGCACGCCGACGCTCCGCTTCCCCTCGCGGCCTCGGACCTGCAGTTCTTCGCGAGCGTGCATCCGGCGCGAACGCCCAAGGGCCTGCGCCTGCTCCAGGTGGATCCGGAGTACGCGATCACGCGCGCCGAGCGCGGCCGGCCGGTGCTGCGCGCATTCGACCCGGCCGCGTTCGGCGAGCCGACCCTCCGGCCGGCCTATCCCGTCGCGGCCTTCGTCGCGCTGGGCGAGGTCACGCTGCCGCGCGTTCGCTTCATCGTCCGGCCGGACGTGCTCGCGTTCGAAGGAACCGAGCTCGTCAGCTGAGCCGTCCCTCGCGCAGCAGCCGCTCCGTCTTCCGCGCCATGCGCAGCAGGCTTTCGCCCTCGAGCACCTCGTGCGCGCGCGCGCGCGGGAACCAGCCCAGATCGTTCGACTCACTCGAGACGCGCAGCGCTTGGTTTGGCGCGGCGACGAGCAGGTAGCGGATGTCGTGGTGAAGGTGTGCGGGCTCCGAGCCGCGGGCGGGAATCAGGTGGACGTCGACGTCGAAAGGAAGCGCTTCGCCGCCGAGCCGCGCGAGCCTGAAGTCCGTCATGCCCGACTCCTCGCGCGCCTCGCGCAGCGCGACCGACGCGACGTCGGGGTCGCCGTCCGCGTGGCCGCCGAGCTGAAGCCAGCGCCCGAGCTTCGCGTGGTGCGTGAGCAGGAAGCTCGAATGGTCGTGGGAGAGGATCCAGGCCGAGCCGGTGACGTGGCCGTCGACGCACGAGCGCAGGAAGCAGTCCGCGTTCGCGCGCACGAACTGCCGCACGTGGTCGACGCCGACGCGCTCCTCCGGATTGCGGAGCAGATAGCGCTCGAGCAGGTCGAGCAGAGGCTTGCGGTGCAAGAGGGGCTCCGTGATGATGGCCGGGACCTGCGAGGAGGACGAGAGATGCGCGGCGACCCGGCGGTGATCGAGTCGTTGAATGGAATCCTGACGGCCGAGCTCACCGGCATCAACCAGTACTTC
>CAZMKX010000709.1:0-2402 GCA_964566375.1 uncultured Myxococcales bacterium | reverse complement strand
TCACGTGGCCGAAGAGCTCGCTCTCGAGCAGGTTCTCGGGAATCGCGCCGCAGTTGACCGCCACGAACGGCTGCTCGCGGCGGTCGGACAGATTGTGGATGGCGCGCGCGATCAGCTCCTTGCCCGTGCCGCTCTCGCCGGTGATCAGGATGTTCGCGCGGGTCGGCGCGACCTGACGGACGAGGCCGAAGATCTCCTGCATGCGCGCCGTCTTGCCGACGATCGTCGGGATCGCGCTCTGGTCGCGAAGCTGAAGCCGCAGGCGCTGGTTCTCGTGCGAGAGCTCGCGCTTCTCGAGCGCCTTTCCGACGACCAGGCGGATCTCGTCCACGGAACACGGCTTGGTCAGGTAGTCGTAGGCGCCGTGCTTCATCGCCTCGACGGCCGACTCGGTCGTGCCGTGGGCCGTGATCAGGATGACGGTCGTCTCCGGAGCGAGCTGGCGCACCTGATCGAGGAGCTCGAGGCCGGACATTCCCGGCATGCGGACGTCGCTGATCACGAGATCCCAGTCGTCGCTCTCGAGCGCGACCAGCGCCTCGGTGGCCGAGCCGCACGACGCGACGTCGTGACCATCGCGCTGCAGGAGGATCTGGAGAAACTCCTGCATGCTGGTCTCGTCGTCTACGACCAGGATTCTCGCCAAACACCCTCTCCTGCTAGGCCGATCGGAACGCGAACCGGTGCGCTTGAGATCACGCGCTCGGCAGGAACACGCGCACCGTCGTGCCCTTGCCGCGCTCGCTTGCCACCGCGATGCGTCCGCCGTGCGCCTCGACGACGCGGTGCACGGTCGCGAGCCCGAGGCCGGTGCCCTTGGGCTTGGTCGAGAAGAACGGCTCGAAGATCCTCTCCATCGCCTCGCGCGAGATCCCGCAGCCGCGGTCGCTGACGCTGATCTCGAGCTCGTGCGCGACCGCGCTCGCGCGCGCCCGAACGGTCACGACGCCGTCCGCCGGCTCGCTCTGCGCCGCGTTCAGAACCAGGTTCCAGAAGACCTGCCGCAGCTGGTCGGGGTTCCCGAGCGCGCGCAGATCTGAGGCCACCTCCACCCGGACTTCGACGCCGCAGGACTCGTCCTTGGCCACGAGCGCGGCGATCTCGTCGAAGAGCGTCCGCAGCGGAACGGGCTCGGAGCGACCCGGCCCCGGCCGCGCATAGGTCAGGAAGTCGCTCACCAGGCGGTTCAGTCGCGACGTCTCGCGCTTGACGATCTGCGCGAGCGTCTGCGAGCTCCGGTCCTCCGTCGGCAGGTCGGCCGTCAGCAGCTCGATCGCGCCGGAGAGCGATGCGAGCGGATTGCGGATCTCGTGCGCGAGCCCGGCGGCGAGCTGGCCGAGCGCGCCGAGCCGCTCGCTCCGGCGGAGCTCCTCCTCCATCTCCACGACACGGGTCAGGTCCTGGAAGATCACGATCGCACCGTCGACGCGATTCTCGAGGTCGAGGAGCACCGACACCGACATGCCGAGGTGAAGCAGGCGCCCGTCGCGCGCACGGAACTGCACCTGCTTGCGCTCGTGCCGGCCCGCCGTCTCGACGGAGCCCAGTCCCGGAAAGAGCCGCGCGAGCGGACCGCCGAGCGCCTCGCTCGCGCTCCAGCCCGTGATGCGCTCGGCCTCGCGATTGAACGACGTGACCGTTCCGTCGCGGCTCACCGTGAGAAGACCCGAAGAGACGTTGTCGACGATGCGCCGGTGGATCTCGCCGAGCTCGTGCAGCTCGCGCCGGCCGGCCTGGACCTCGACCGCGAGACGGCGAGACAGCAGCGCGACGGCGAGGAAGGCGAGCGCGTGCCCCGCGACCGCGCCGAGCGCCTGATGCCGGTCCCCCAGCGCACTCGCCTCGAACGGCGGAAACGCGCCGAGCAACGGACCCCAGATCACCGCGGTGTAGGCCACGCACGCGCACGCGCCGGCGATCACCGCGCCCCGTGCACCGAGCGTGAGCGCCGCATAGACGATCCAGACCAGGAAGAGGAACCCGAAGATCGAGCGCACGCCGCCCGAGGAATAGACGAAGCCCGACACGAGCAGTCCGTCGCCGACCAGCTCGAAGACGGCGAGACGCCGCGGCCGGCTCCAGGCCGCGAGGGCACCGTACGCCAGCGAGAGCAGGAAGCCGGCGAGAACCAGCGCGTAGAGCGCGCCGATCTCGCGCTCGGAGTACGCACCTCCGCCGCGGAGCTGCGTCAGGACGCAGAGCGTGAAGATCGCCGCGAGCGCTGCGAGCCGCGTCGCGAAGGCGTTGGCCGGCATGGCCGCACGGCGCGCCGCTTCGACCATCGGGACTAGACGACGTTTTCGGCGATCTTGAAGATCGGCAGGTACATGGCGACGAGCAGCGCGCCGATCGTGCCGCCCAGTCCGACCATCAGCAGAGGCTCGAGCAGCGAGGTGAGCGCG
>CAZMKX010000708.1:0-2402 GCA_964566375.1 uncultured Myxococcales bacterium | reverse complement strand
GCCCGAGCTTCTTCTGGACCTCGCCCGCTTCGAGCGGCCGCACCTCGCGCGCGCGAAGCAGTCGCCGGAAGTGGTTCGCGAGCGCGCCCACGACCGCGAGCGGCGCCTCGCCCTGGTCGGTGAGCTCCGAGACGACGCGCAGCGCGTTCGTCAGCCGCCGCTCGCCGATCGCGTCCGTGAGCTCGTAGAGCGCGCGCGGGCGGAGCTGGCCGACCAGCTCGTCGACGGTCTCGGCGTCGATCTGGCCCTTGTCGCCGGCGTACAGACAGAGCTTCTCCACCTCGAGCCCGAGCCGGTCCAGGTCCGCACCGACCAGGTCGAAGAGGGCCGCGGCGACGCCGCTCCCGGCGCGCGCGCCGCGCTCGGCCAGGCGCGTCTCGATCCAACGTCGCACGTCCGCGGGCCGGGTCGGCCCCGTGCAGTCGATCACGCGCCCGATCTTGGCCACCCGCTTCACCCAACGCTGTCGCTTATCGACGCTCGCCGCCTCGAGCACGAGGCAGGTCGTTTCGAGCGGGGCCTCGAGGTACTCGACGAGCGCGCCGTCGGTGAACTTCTCCGCGCGCTTCTCGCCGACGCCGCGAACCAGCACGAGCCGCGCGCGCGACATCATCGGCAGCGTGCGCGCCGCGGCGATCACCGAGGCCGGCTCGGTTCCCGGAACCGAGAAATCGAAGCGATCCTCGTTGAAGTCGCGCGGTGCGCCCGCCAGCACCTGCTCGCGAAGCGCTGCGAGCGCCGCGTCGCGCAGGCTCGCCTCCGGTCCTTCGATCAGGACGACGGGAGCGATCTCCGCCACTGCGGGCTCAGAATCTCTGGAAGAGCTCATCGTGGACTTGCTCGGCGACCGCGCTCGCGACGCGGCGCAGCGCCTGCTCCTTGTTGCTCGCGTAGACCATCGGGTCGGCGCTGGAGAGGAAGACCTCGCGCACGCGGAAGTCGGGGTGCTGGTAGATCAGCTCGCCCGATTCGCGACGCCGCACGCTCACGTCGAGCCGGACCTCGATGCGTTCCTCGAGCGCGAGCCCGCCCGACGAGTACGTGTCGGAACGAACCGTGGCGGTGCGCACGAGCCCGGTCATCACCAGATCGGGGTTGGCGACCTGACCGTCGACCACGGGCTCGAGCCAGGCGCGGCGCGCGAACTCCTCGAGCATGGCGTCGCTGATGTGCTCGTCGAGGCCGGGCTCGCGGGACTCGTTCTCGAACGACTCGACCTCGATCGTGTGGACGTCGGGACCGAACGCACCGCGGCCGTCCAACGGGCGGTAGCCGCACGCCCCGAGCCCAAGCGCGAGCCCGGCCAGCGCTGCGAAAGCCGTCGTCCCCGTACCCCCGCGAGAGCGTCCGCGCATCGCGACGCAGTCTAGCGGGAGTCGCGCGTCCGACGCCCGCGCGATCTCAGGATTTGCGCTGGGCCGCGCGGCGCTCGAGCTCTTCGCCCAGGAAGTCGCGCTTCTGGCGCAGCACGGGGGAGACGCGCGAGTTGAAGTGCTGTCGCGCCTCTTCGAGCTCGCTGGCCAGCGCCTTTGCGACGTTGCCGCTCGCGGCGGCTGCCGCGAACTTCGCCTCGTTGTAGAGGATCACGTCGGAGACGGCGATTCGCGCAAGGCGTTCCGCGGCGGCGATCTCGGGGTCGCTGGACGGAACGGGACGCGGGGACGGCGCGGACGCGGGCTTGGTGGCGGACGGCGCGGCGCTCGGGGCGGGCGCGCTCGGCTTCGCGGGAGCGGCCTTCGGCGCGGCGGGCGCCGGCCCGGGTTCCGGCTTCGCGACGGGTGCGGGCGCGCTCGCGGCGGCCGGCTTCGCGCCGAGCGCGAAGCGCTCCAGAATCTCCGCCAGGCCGCCGGGCAGATCCGCCGGCTCGAGCATCTCCTCGGCGTCGTGATCGCCCGAGGGCGCCTCGTCGGCGACGGCCACGCGCACGAGCTTCACCGTGATCAGGTCCGCCGTGCGCCGAACGATCTCGGCGAGCTTCGGGGCGGACAGCGACGGAAGTCCGGCGCCGAGCACCGCGAGCTGCGGCGGACTGCGGAAGATCGCGAGCAGACCTTCGGCGCCGTCGTCGACGATCTCGGCCGCGACACGCCACTGGGCGAGCAGGTCCACGACGCCCTTCGCGAGCTCCGGATCCGGCTCGATCACGAGCGCACGCGCCAGCGGTGGAAGCGCCTTCGGCGGAGCGGGCGGCGCAGCCGGCACGGGACGCGGCTCGGCGATGGTCGTCGCGCCCGCGGGGGTCTCGGGCGCCTGAACGCGAAAGATCGTCTGACAGGAGCTGCAGCGGATGCGCGCACCCTGCGGCCCGATCTTTTCCTTGGCCAGGCGGAAGCGGGTCTGACACTGAGGGCAGGCGGCGATCAAACGCGACTCCTCGAAGCGCAACTCGAATGCGTTTTCGC
>CAZMKX010000707.1:0-2402 GCA_964566375.1 uncultured Myxococcales bacterium | reverse complement strand
CGAACGCCTTCGCGATCCGCTCGCGCACGACCGCGGGGCGGTTGTCGTCGAAGTCGTACACGACGGGCGACTTCTCGACCGCCTCGCGGCGCAGCTTCTCGGTCGCCTGCGGGTCGACGATCGTCAGCGCCGACGGCGCCTTCTCGTCGCGCTCGGAGATGTCGCCGACCTCGGGTACCCCGCCGGCGAAGCCCATCGTTGGCGACGGCACGATCTCGAGCGTGAGCAACGCCGAGAGCAGCAGACAGCCCGCGAACGCGGTCGCGAACAGGACCGGCGCCGACGGCGTGACGTCCGCCCCGCCCAGAAGCCCCGTGCGTCGCGGCGTCGTCCGCGGCTTCGCCTCCGGCTTCGCCACGCTCAGCGCTCCGCTTCGAACTTGTCGTAGGCGCGAATCACTTCCTGCACGAGCGGGTGGCGCACGACGTCCTTCTCGTTGAAGTGGACGAAGGAGATGCCCGGAACGCCCTCGAGCACCTTGCGCGCCTCGACCAGGCCCGAGACCGTGCCACGCGGCAGATCGATCTGCGTGACGTCGCCGTTGATCACGGCCTTCGAGTCGAATCCCATGCGCGTCAGGAACATGCGCATCTGCTCCGAGGTGGTGTTCTGCGCCTCGTCCAGGATGATGAACGCGTCGTTCAGCGTGCGGCCACGCATGAACGCGAGCGGCGCGATCTCGATCACGCCGCGGTCCATGCGCCGCGAGACCTCTTCGCCGTGCATCATGTCGTGCAGCGCGTCGGTGAGCGGCCGGAGGTACGGATCGACCTTCTCGAACAGGGTGCCGGGCAGGAAGCCGAGCTTCTCGCCGGCCTCGACCGCCGGCCGCGTGAGCACGATCCGACCCACCTCGCGCCGCAGCAGGGCCTGGACCGCCATCGCCATCGCCAGGTAGGTCTTCCCGGTGCCGGCGGGGCCGATCCCGAAGGTCATGGACGACTCGGCGATCGTCTCCAGGTACAGGCGCTGGTTCTCGGTGCGCGGCAGGATGCGCTTGTGCCGGCCGACCTCGATGCCCGTGCCCGTCGCGAGCGCGCGCACGGCTTCGGAGCCGGGCTCCTCGGCCATGCGCACGGCCTGGCGCACGTCGGCGTCCTCGATCGGCGCGCCGGCGCCGGCGAGGTCGTACAGGTCGCGGATCACGCGCCGCGCCACCTTCGCCTCGAGCGTCGGTCCGCTGATCCGAACGCGGTTCCCGCGCGCCTGGATCCGCACGCCGATCTGCTGCTCGAGCTTTCGCAGGTTGCGATCGTTCTCACCGTAGACGATCTGGGCCAGCGCGTTGTCCTCGAGAATCAGCGGATCTTCGTCGGCCAATCGATCTCCTCGTCCGCGGGGACGCCTCAGGGTCGGATGCGCCAGAGCGTGAAGCCACCCTCGGGCGAGCGCGCGTAACTGTACCGGTCGAGCGGAACCGCCGCCAAGAGCGCGTTCTCGGGCTCCAGGGCCTCCAGCGTGTCCGGGTAGGACCCCCGCGCCCAGCGGTGGACCTCGAGCGCGGCGCGCAGGCTGTCGGTCGCCGCCTCCTCGCGCAGCGCCTCGATCGGATCGCCGCCCAGCGACACGCCCGAGCGCCGCTCCGGGTGCTGGACCAGCAGCGCGAGCGCCAGCACCGCGGCGGCAGCGAGCAGCGCGATCGAGACCAGCGGCGGGCGGGCGGACGGCGTCTCCGCTGCCTCGTCGCTCGCCACCTCGTGCGCCTCGGCGCGCAGCACGCCGCCTCGGATCAGTGCGACGAGCCCGCGCGCGCCCTGGAACGTGCCCAGGCGCGACAGATCCACCACCCGTCGCGCGGCGAGGCGGCCGTTCGCAAACGTGAACAGCTTCTCGAGGTCGGCGCTCGAAACACCCGACTCGGCTTCGATTGCTGCCCGCTTCTGCCGGAAGACCTCGACCTCGACGGTCGGCGAGAGCACGACCGACAAGTCGGGAAGCCCGCGCTGGATCGAGACCCATTCGTCGCGCATGCGCAGCGCGTCGAGGAGCACCATCTCGGCCGCCACGGACTTGTCGCAGGGGCCGGGCGTGACCTCCTCGGCCTTGAAGTTGAAGCGGCCTTCGTCCCAGAGGAAGAGCTCGAAGACGGTCTCGCCGGTGGCGAGCCGCGTCACCTGCTCGAGCTCGGCGCGCGGGACGAGGTTCATCTGCAGGAGCGTTGGCGCCAGCGCCTCGAGCGTTTCCTCCTGCCGCTTGCGCGCCTCGCCGAGCGTGGCCTCCGAGAGCGCGCCGGTTCGCAGCAGGTAGCCGGCGAGCGCGCCGTCGGGGCGGGTCTCGGAGGGTCGCGCCGAGAGCACCTGCCCGTCGAGGAAGTTGATCCGCAGCGTGCGCCCGCGCCGCTCGACCTCGAGCACGCCGGTCTTGCGCTGCTGCGAGATCAGCTGGAAGACGTCGGCGACGGG
>CAZMKX010000706.1:0-2413 GCA_964566375.1 uncultured Myxococcales bacterium | reverse complement strand
CAGCGCTGCAGGACGATCTGGCAGATGCGGATGCCCGGATGGATCAGCAGCGCGCGTCCGGAGACGTTGCTCATCTCGAGCACCTGGCGGTTCGACACGCCGGGCTGCACGAAGCCCGAGGTGACGTGCACGGTCAGCCCGAGCCGCGCGATCCGACTCCGGCCCTCGAGCCAGCCGCACAGGTTCGGCGGCAGGAAGATCCGCTCGCGCGTGATCCCGTGAACCGTCTGTCCGGGCTCGAGCAGATACGGCTCGAGGAATGGCACGACACGCGTCGCGGTGTCGGCGGTGGAGTCGTCGCTGACGTGGATCGGGCCGTTCCGCGTCTCGACCGGCACGCGCAGCTCCTCGCCGAGGTGCAGATCGACGGAGGCCGGTCCCACCTGGTCCAGCGAGAAGGGCTCGAAGCGCAGCCTTCCGGAAGCAAGCTCGCGCAGGATCGCGTCTCGGGTCAGTACACTCATCGCAACTCGGACCTCAGGCTCGCGGCCCGGTCGCGCTTGTCAACCGCGGCACCCACTGCGTAGCGTTCGGGCATGCACCCCTACTTCGACATCCCGGCCCCGCAGCTTTTCGGCCACCGCGGTGCGAGCGGCGAGGCCCCCGAGAACACTCTCGTCGCGTTCGAGCGCGCCGTGGCCCACGGCGTCCCGTACCTGGAGCTCGACTGCCACGCCACGCGCGACGGCGAGATCGTCGTGCTGCACGACGCGGAGCTCGAGCGCACCACGGACGGGCACGGCCCCGTCTCGGAGCTGCGCTACGCGGAGGTCCAGAAGCTCGACGCGGGCTTCCACTTCTCGCTCGACGCGAGGACGTATCCCTTTCGCGGCCGCGGAGTTCGCGTGCCCCGGTTCAGCGAGGTTCTCCGCGCCTTCCCGGGAATCCGCCTGAATCTCGAGGTGAAGCAGTCCGAGCCCCCGATCGCCGCCGAGGTCGTGCGCCTGATCCGCGCGGCGAATGCGCAGGACCGCGTCCTCCTCGCCGCGGCCGAGGAGCCCGTGCTCGCCGAGATCCGCAAGCTCGACGCGGGCACCGCGCTGGGCTCCTCGATGGAGGACGTGGTCGAGTTCGTGAAGGCCGCCGCGGGAGGTCGGCTTGCGACCTTCGAGCCTCGCGGTCACGCGCTGCAGATCCCGCCCGAGGCGCTCGGCCGCCCGCTCGTGACGCCCGAGCTCGTCGACGCCGCGCACGCACTCGGTCTCTTCGTCCACGTCTGGACGATCAACGAGGCGAGCGAGATGCAGCGCCTGCTCGCGCTCGGCGTCGACGGACTCATGTCCGACCTGCCCGGCCTGCTCATGGCGACGGTGCGCGGCTGAGCTTCGCGCGCGCATAGTCCGCCGCGTCCGCGACCCCGGGATCCCGCGCGCCGAGCCAGCGCTCGACGAACGGCAGGAGGGATGCATCGCCGCTGTTGCCGGCCGCGATCAATGCATTCCGGCGCAGGCCGGCGAGCTTCGGCCGGCGCAGCGCCGACCGCCGGATGCACTCGCGCAACGCGTCGTCCGCGAGGGCGAGCAGCTCGCGCAGCGACGGCGCGAGCCAGTCGGCGCGCGCGGCGAAGCGCGGCTCGTCGGCGAGCGTCCGCCCGCGGCGCTGATTCCACGGACACACCTCCTGACAGACGTCGCAGCCGAAGAGGTGCGTGCCGATTCCCGGGCGGTGCTCGGCGGGAATCGCCCCGGGCGACTCGATCGTCAGATAGGCGATGCAGCGGCGCGCGTCGACGACGCCGGGCTCGGGGAACGCGCCGGTCGGGCACGCGTCGAGGCACGCGCGACAGCTGCCGCAGTGGTCGAGCGCGGGCTCGTCGACCGCGATCTCGAGGTCGGTGAGGATCACGCCGAGGAACAGGTACGAGCCGAGCTCGGGGTCGATCGCACAGGCGTTCTTTCCGATCCAGCCCACGCCTGCGCGCTCCGCGAAGGCGCGCTCGGAGACGAGGCCCGTATCGACGTAGCGCCGGAAGGCGTAGCCCGTATGTCGGTCGCGCAGCGTGCGTACCAGCGAGTCGAGGCGTGCGCCGACCACGTCGTGGTAGTCGTCGCCCCAGGCGTAGCGCGAGACCCAGGCGCGGTCGGCTTCGCGCTTGGCGGAGGAGTCCGGCCCGCCGGTGTCGTAGGCGACGGCCGCCACGATCGCGGAGCGCACGCCGGGAAAGAGACGATCGGGATCCTCGCGCTCCTCGAGTCGCTCGGCGATGTAGCCGAGCCCGGCGGCATAGCCGCGCTCGACCCAGCGCCGGGCGCGCGAGAGCTCGGGAAACGGCTCGGCGCGCGCGACACCGATTCGCGACAGCCCGTGTGCGGGCGCGACCTGGTGCAGCCACGCGCGGATCGCGCGCGGCGAGGAGCTCGGATCCGTCATCGCGCTCGCACTCTAGCTCCCGCGTCCGGCTCGCGCGCCGCCC
>CAZMKX010000705.1:0-2418 GCA_964566375.1 uncultured Myxococcales bacterium | reverse complement strand
GGCGGAGGCGGAGGGCCGTCGTGGTGCTTTGCGAACTCGGCTCGATAGGCTTCGACCGACGCGACGGCCATCTCCCATGGACGCTGACTGAACATCACCTGCTGCACGCCGAGCCGGCCTGCCGCGAGCACCGAGTCGGGCGACATGCTGACGCAGGACGTGCGCCCGCGGAACGTCTTGAACGGCCGCGGGCGGATCGCCGTTCGTGGCTGCGGATAGTACGGCCCCTTCCCTTCGATGAACCCGGTCTCGAGCGCCTCGAGGATCATCGGCGCCGCCTCGTCGAAGCGCTCGCGCGAGCTGTCCATGTCGATCCGGAACGGGGTGTACTCGCGCCGCGCGAGCCCGCGGCCCATGCCGAAGAACGCGCGGCCTCCCGAAAGGTGGTCGAGGAGGCTCACCTTCTCGGCGACGCGCAGCGGATCGTTCCAGGGCAGGATGACCGCACCGGTCGCCAGGCTGATGCGTCGTGTACGACCGGCGAGATAGCTCAAGAGCTGAAGGTTGTCGGGGCAGAAGGCGTAGTCCTCGAAGTGATGCTCGACCGGCCAGAGTCGGTCGAAGCCGAGCTCCTCCGCGAGCAGTGCGAGCCGGATCTCCTCGTCGTAGACCTGACCGTCGCTGACCTGCTCGGGATACCCATAGCTCTGGAAGATCATCTGGACGCCGAACTTCATACTGGCTCTCCTTCCGCGACCGAGAGCTCCGCAGGCCGTCCCAGCGTTTCACGCAGGAAGGCGAGCACCGCGCTCGAGAAGACGTCGTTCCGATCTCCCGCCACCATGTGCCCCGCTCCGCTGACGTCCACGAAACGCGCGTGCGGAACCAGGGCGAGAAACGCGCGCGCACCCGCCTCGCTCAAGAGATCACTGTGGCGCCCCCGCACGAGGAGCGTGGGTACGCGCAGCGCGCGCGCAGCTCTCTCCAGCACCTCGGGGTCGCGCGGCGGGCGCGGCTCGGTGCTGCCCATGGACATGAAGCGCGGGTCCCAGTGCCAGCGCCAGCGACCGTCGTCTCCTCGCCGCAGGTTCTTGGCCAGACCGGAGAGGTCCGTCGGCCGCGGCCGATGCGGGTTGTAGGCGGCGATCGCGTCCGCCGCTTCGTCGAGACTGGCGAAGCCTTCGGGCCGTCCGGTCATGAACTCCACGATCCGCTGCACGCCCTTCGGCTCCATGCGCGGGGCGATGTCGACGAGGACTACGGCCGCCGAGAGCGGTGCCGACGCGGTGCCCTCCGTCATGAGCGCGGTCATCCCGCCCAGCGACGCCCCCACGACGACGGCTCGCTGGCGGAACGTGCGCAGGATCGAACGCAGATCCGCGGAGAACCGCTCGAGCCCGTACTCGCCGTCGGGCGACCAATCGCTCTCGCCGTGACCGCGCAGGTCGATGGCGATCGCGTGCCAGCCCTCGCGCGCGAGCGACTCGGCAGTGCCAACCCAGGAGTGCCGCGTCTGTCCGCCACCGTGCAGCAGCACGACTGGCGGGGCGTCGGGTGAGCCCCAGGCGGCGCCGCGCACGGTGACGTCGCCGCAGTCGTACTCCACGGACCGAGCTTCGATCCGCGCGGGAGATCCTTCGAGCCGTTCCATCAGGCCGCGCGTTTGTCCATCCGCCAGGAACGCGTCCCGGCCGGCAGCCCGAAGACCCGCGCGACGTTGTCGCGCAGGATCGCCTGGTGCTGCGCTTCGCTCAGGTGGCTCGCGTGCTCCGCGATCAGCTCCTGGGAGTGCGGCCAGGTCGAGTCCGTGTGCGGGAAGTCGCTGGCCCAGAGAAGCTGACCCGGCTCGAGCAGGTCAACGGTCTTGAATGCGATCCAGTCGTCCTGGAACGTCATGTGGACGTTCGAGCGGATGTACTCGCTCGGCAGCTTGGAGAGCCCCGGAATGATGCCCCCGTCGGCGTTGACCTTCGCCGCGTGGTCCATCCGGTACATGTAGTGCGGCATCCAGCCTGCGTCGCCCTCGGCGCACACGAGCCGGAGCTTGGGGTGCCGCTCGAACACGCCGCCGAGCACCATCATGCCGACGACGTCCTGGACCGCGCGAATGATGCGCAGGAAGCCGTTGATCGAGTGGCCGCGCACCGGCGCGAAGAGGCTCCCCTCGCGCGACGTCAGGATGTGGAAGCAGATCGGAAGCCCGAGGTCCACGGCGCACTCCCAGAGCGCGTCGTAGTCGCGGTGATCGTAGTCTTCGTGGACCGGATGTCCGGGCATCATCATACCGACGAAGCCCATCTCCTTGGCCCGGCGAAAGTCCTCGATCGCAGAGTCCACCGAGAGCACCGCCGTCTGCGCGAGGCCGAAGAGCCGATCGGGAAGCTCCGCGCAGAAGCTCTGCAGCCAGCGGTTGTACGCCTGCATGCAGGCGTTCTTGTACTCCGCGTCGCGGTGCAGGCAGAGCGCCATGCCGACCGA
>CAZMKX010000704.1:0-2423 GCA_964566375.1 uncultured Myxococcales bacterium | reverse complement strand
TCGCCGGCGCGAACATGGTGCTCGTCGACTTCCACCCGCGGCCCGAGGAAGCGCTCTGCGACGGGCCCCAGGCCCTCACGCTGCCCGAGCTCGAGCACTTCATCCGCGACACGCAGCTCGTTCGCGACGCCTACCTGCAGCGGCTCAAGCTGCGCGCCGAGCTCGCACGCTAGCGCGCGGTCGCGTCGCGCCGCGCAGGTCCACGAAGTCCTCGGTGATGACCCGCTCGAGCCGTTCCACGATTGCCGACTGCGGTCAGTCGACGATCGCGGGGTAGACGATCGACTTCAGCTGTCCTCGGAAGTTGAACGTGCCGGAGGGCATGAGCTGCGTCATGAAGATCACGATCAGCTCCTCGGCGGGGTCGATCCAGAACGCCGTGCTGGCGGCGCCACCCCAGGCGTACTCGCCCGGCGTGCCGACGGTCTGGGCGCGCGCGAGGTCGAGCGTGACGGAGAAGCCCAAGCCGAAGCCGACGCCCTCGTACAGGACCTGGCTGAACTGCCCGCCGGTGTTGAGCGCGGCGATGTCGCGCCCGCCGGGCAGGTGGTTCTGTGTCATCAGCTCGATCGTCTTCAGGCCCAGGATGCGCGCGCCGTCGAGCGATCCGCCGTTGAGCAGCATCTGGCAGAAGCGCAGGTAGTCGCCCGCCGTCGACACGAGCCCGCCGCCGCCCGAGAAGAAAGTCGGCTCGGTCCGGTAGGGGCTCGTCTCCGGGTCGTCCTCGACGCGCAGCGACTTGTCGGGGTTGCGGCTGTAGTTCGTCGCGAAGCGATCGAGCTTGTCGTCGGGAACGTGGAAAGCCGTGTCGACCATGCCGAGCGGCTCGATGATCTCCTCGCGGACGAACGCGTCGAAGCGCCGGCCGGAGATCCGCTCGACGAGGTGCGCGGCGACGTCGGTCGACACCGAGTAGTTCCACTTCGTGCCCGGCGAGAACTCGAGCGGCAGCGTTCCGAGCGTCTCCATCATCTCCGCCAGGGTGCCGTTGCGGTCGCCGATGCCGAGCCGCCGGTACGCGCGGTCGACGTTGGTGCGCTCCATGAAGCCGTAGGTGAGGCCGGACGTGTGCGTGAGCACGTCGCGGATCGTCATTGGACGCTCGACGGGCCGCGTGGCGAACGTCGGGTAGTTGCCGGCCTCGTAGACGCGCAGGTCGCGGAACGCCGGGATGTACTTGTGCACGGCGTCGTCGAGCTGGAAGCGGCCGTGCTCGTAGAGGGTCATCAGCGCGACCGACGTGATCGGCTTCGTCATCGAGTAGATCCGGAAGATCGTGTCGGCGCGCATCTTCGTGCCGCGCGCGAGGTCCATCTGGCCCTGCGTCGACAGGTGCGCGACCTGGCCGTGGCGCGCGACCAGCGTCAGCGCGCCCGCGATCTTCTTCGGTTCCAGGTACTGCCGCTCGAAGTGGTGCTCGATGCGCGCGAGGCGTTCCGACGACAATCCCACTTCCTCGGGCCGGACGATCTCCATCAGGACAGCTCCTCACGCACGTTCTCGACAACCCAGCGCGCGCGGCGCTCGGGCGTAGCGTCGCCGCACGAGGCGATCGCCTCGAAGACGCGCGGCACGCATCGTACCGCGATCCGCGCGCGCGGGTCACCCGGGCCGCACGAGGCGCGCAGGATGCGCGCGTCGCCGTCGGGTACGGGCTCGCCGATCACGAGCTTCGCAGCGTCGGGGAACGCCGCGAGCGCCGCCGCTTCGGCGAGCTGAGCGAGCTCGGCCAGACCGGTGCGTCCGCGGTAGCGCGGCAGGTACACGCGACCGTGTCGCGCGGCCTCCGAGAGCCGGCCGGCGTCCTCGGCGCCGACACGGCCGTAGAGCTCGCCGGTGGGCAGGACGAGGGCGTTCGCGGCGAGCCGATGGCCGCCCAGGTGGCTGACCTCGGCGACGTCCAGCCGCCCGTCGGCACGAAGCGCCGTGACCAGCCCGCGGCCGATCTTGCCGCAGCACGAGTCGTGCTTGCCGTCGGTGCAGACCAGCACGAGCGGGCGCGCGAGGGGAGGCGCCGCCGTGTCGCCCGCGAGAAAGCGCTCGATCGCCGCGGCGCTCTCGGCGACGGGCAGATCGACGAGATGCGCCGTTCGCGCGCTCGCGAAGTCGACGCACAGTGCCTCGACCCGTTCCGTGCTCGCGTGCGCGCGCTGGAAGAGCCGGAGCTGCAGGCCGCCGGGGGACTTCTTCGCGCGCCGCTCGAGCTCGCCGAGCGCCGTCGGCAGCCCCTCGGAGAGCGCGATCCTGTCGGCGTGCCAGAGCGCCTTGGGCCAGGACACCGCGGCGAAGTAACGCGCTTCCGCGGCGGTGCCGACGAGCGGCTCGCCGATCGCCAGGCTGGCCGCGCTGCACGATTGCGGAGAGGGGCCGCTCATCTCGCGCAGTCTAGCCCGGCTCGTGTATAAGGGCGGTGCCTCAGGGCG
>CAZMKX010000703.1:0-2424 GCA_964566375.1 uncultured Myxococcales bacterium | reverse complement strand
TCCACGTCAAGCGATCGGCGCTTCCCGACGAAGAATGGGGAAGTCTTGTCGCGGACGTACAGACGCACTTGCGCAATCCGCCTTCGCGCTTCCGCAATCGGAAGCGCGCGCGTGGCCGTCGCGGCGAGGTCCCAGAGCTCGGACGTTCGAGGCAGCGCATCCGCCGTGGTTCCGAGCAGCCGCGCGACTTCGCTCTTTCTGCGCTCGAGCTCGGTGCGGGCCGCTTCGGGCGGGAGATCGCCGAGATGAATCGCGAGGTGGATCGCACGGCTTCCCGCGCGGACCGGGCCCGCGTCGTCGGCGGTGGGCAACGCCTGCGCGAAGCTCGACAGCACGGCGTCCGCGACCTCGCGACCGAGCACGCGAACGGCCTCCGCACCCAGACCGATGCTCTGACCGGGAATCGCGAGGTCCATCAGGCCGCGCGTGCGCGGGTCGACGTCGGCGTGCGAGCCGAGCAGGAACGGCGCGACCGCGCCGGTCTCGGCCTCGATCACGGCGGCCGCCGCACCCGGCCAGTCGGCCGAGATGTCGAGATTGTCGTGCCCCCGAATCGTCCCGTGGCAGGAGTGACGGAAAAGCACGGCGAGCGGCCGGCCGGAGGCCGCGTCCACGCGAAGGACCTCGACGCCCGGATCGATCGCGCCTTCGGCGATGCGTCGGTTCCGACCGATCCGCGCCTCGCCGCGGGCCCAGCCCAGCCGGGCGGGCTCGCGCCGGCTCCAGGCCTCGACGCCTGCGGCGACCAGGCCGTCGAAAAGCGCCGGCACGTGTGCTGGGAGCGGCTGGCCGGAGAGCAGCTCCGACAGGCCCGTTTCCGGCCCGGAATGCGTGTGGGTGCAGCCGACCAGGATCCGTTCCGCGCCGACGCCCGTCGCCGCGGCGATGCGCCGCCGGATCGACAGCGCGTGCTCGGGCGCCATGAGACACAGATCGGCCGATACCGCGATCAGGCTGCCGTCGCCGCCGTCGTCCAGCGCGAGCGCCCGGGCGTGCAGGCGATCGGCAACGGCGCGGGCCCGGCCGACCCGTGCGCCGTAGCCCATCAGCGCCACACCCGGCTCGGGCGTGATGTCCACACGCGCTGCGCCCGCCAGCCGCGCCAGGTTTCAGCTCTCAGTTGCCGGCGCGACGGAAGTCCGCGCCGCAATTGTGATTTCGGTCACAGTCATGAATTCACTTGCGAGCACTATAGGCAGTTCGTGCCGAGTGGCGGAGGCATAGCATGAGGGGTCGATGGACGCTCCTGGCGGGAACCGCGCTTGCCGCGGCGTTGGCGCTCGCGCCAAGCGCTCCGGCGGACGAGGCTGCGCTCCCGATGCTGACCGCCTCGATCGAGCCGACCACGCGCTCGATGCTCTCCACCGCTCCCGACGATCTCTCCGATCTGCTCGCACCCGAGCCCGACCGTTCGCTCGATCCGGTGCTCTCGCGCGTCACCGATTCGTCGCTCACGATCGCGACCGGCCGCGTTCCGAAGCGCGGCACGCTGGCCGGCGCGCTGCGCGGCTCGGGCGTCGACCCGGTTCTCGTCGATCAAGTCGCGCGGGGCCTGAAGCCCGTCTTCGACTTCCGGCGCGCGCGCCCCGGCGACTTCTACGCACTGATCCGCAACGAGCGCGGAGAGCTGCTCTCGTTCGAATACCAGCGGGGTCGCGGCGAGGTCTACCGCCTGGATCGCGATCCGAACGGCGCGCTGGTCGCGAACAAGGAAGTCGCTCCGCTCGATCGGCGCGTGCTCCAGCTCGGCGGTGTCGTGAAGGGCTCGCTGTTCGCGTCGCTCGTCGATCTGGGCGAGCGGCCGGAGCTCGTCCACGCGTTCACCGACATCTTCCTCTGGGATTTCGACTTCTCGACGCAGACCCGTCCGGGGGACGAATTCCGGATGGTCTTCGAGAAGTTCTTCGACAAGGACGGTTTCGTCCGGTACGGGCGTGTGCTTGCCGCCGAATACCGATCGTCGAAGCGGAACTTCGTCGCCGTCTGGTTCGAGGACGAGCACGCGGGAAACGGCGGCTACTACACGCCCGACGGGAACTCCGTGAAGCGCGCGTTCCTCAAGGCACCGGTGAAGTACAACCGGATCTCGTCGCGCTACACCAAAGCGCGTCTCCACCCGGTGCTTCGCGTCACGCGCCCCCATGAGGGCGTCGACTACGCGGCGCCGATCGGCACTCCGGTCTGGTCCGTGGCGAACGGAAAGGTGGTCTTCAGCGGCTGGAGCGGAGGCTTCGGACGCCTGGTCAAGATCCAGCACACCAACGGATACATCTCGTACTACGGCCACCTCTCGCGCTTCGCGAGCGGTCTGCGCGTGGGTCAGACGGTCTCGCAGAAGCAGCTGATCGGCTTCGTCGGAAAGACCGGGCTCGCGACCGGACCGCACCTCGATTTCCGCCTGCAGAAGAACGGCCGGTTCTTCGA
>CAZMKX010000702.1:0-2430 GCA_964566375.1 uncultured Myxococcales bacterium | reverse complement strand
CCGCTCGCTTCCCATTCCTTCGAGAGCTGCGTGAGCTTCTTCGAGAACTCCTCGAAGTCGTCGTCGAAGGACAGGATGATCTCGGTCGTGCGCGGGATGTCGTCGCCCGAGAGCAGGCCGCGGTAGCGGTTCAGGTTGGCGAGGATGGCCTCGGCGACCTTCAGCGCGCGCTTCTCCGTCTTGATCAGCGGCGACTGCAGCGTGTAGACGTTGTTGCGACCCCAGAGGCTCTCGTCGCGGACGATCGCGATCTCGCGGTAGATGCCGTGGATCGGATCGAAGTTGTACTCGACCCGGACCTCTTTGAAGATGTCCGAGTTGCCGGTGTAGAAGCCGCGCTCCTTCTCGACCTTGCCGAGCTGCCGGCAGCGCGGGCAGTAGAAGGTGTCGCCGTGGTTGAGCAGGAACACGCCCTTGGCGTAGTCCTCGCACTCGGTGTTCTCGCAGTAGCCCACGCCTCGCTTCATGCGCGCCATCTGACTCGACCTCCCGAGGCTGTCAGGCCCCACCGTCTCGCCGCTATCCCTTGGGGCCAAGGCCTGTGTCCAGTCGCTCGCTTCCGAGACCGGCTTTGCGGGCGGTGTCGTCCGCCGCCACCAACCGAAGCTGAGAAGTCGAAGCCAGTTCAAAGCGATTGATCCCCATCGTTACCAGTTTCCGAGCCTGCACCGGGTCAATCCAACTTCCGTGCCAGTCCCGGATCCCCGAGCCTCGAACGCCAGGCCCTCACCGGCTTTGACGCTCGAGGTTGCCTCTTCGCTGCACCCTCACGAGCCCGGAACGTCCCTGCGGCGTCGATGTCCGTCGTGTCCGCGAAGTGGAAGGCCGCTCCCCTCATTGACCGGCGGGAATGTCGCGAACCGTCACGACCCGCACGGTTGCGGCGGATGGAGCGACGTGACGGGGGTGGAGGGGAGCTACGCACTCAAACGTCGGCAGAAAGGACGCGGAAGTCGCAGGGGCGTGGGCCCGATCGCGATTTATCTCCAGCACGCACAGTTTGTCAACTGCGTGGCTGCGTGCCCCGCAGGATCGCCCTGCGCGCGGCGCGAAGGCGGAGTGCGTAGCCGGCCAGAACGAGTCCGGTGACCACGTAGGCGGCGATCAGGTAGGGCATCAGGCGCCCCCCGACGCCTGCGCGTCGAGCGCGCGCGACTCGAGCGCGGCGAGCTCCATGCGGCGCGCGACCAGCCAGGCGAAGACCAGCATGAAAGCCACCATTCCTGCGCCGACGGTCTGCCCCATCGCCGGCGGCAGGCCCTCGCGCGCGGGGTTGGAGGGGTGCATGGTGCTCTTTTGCGCCAGGTCGACTGCGAAGTAGACGAACGGAATCGCGGCGGTTCCGAGGATTCCGTAGACACTGGTGAAGGTCTTGGCCGAGTCGCTGCCAAATGCCAGCCCGCGCAGGAACAGATAGGCCACGTAGATGAACCAGAGCACGAGGGTCGAGGTGAGCCGCAGGTCCCAGACCCACCACTGCCCCCAGACCGGCTTGGCCCAGATCGGACCCACCACCAGCATCAGCGAGCAGAACAGCACGCCGACTTCCGCGCCCGCGAGCGCGAGCCGGTCCCAGCGATCGTCGCGCGTTCGCAGGTAGCCGATCCCGCCCACTGCCGTGAGCGCGAAGCCGAGATAGGTGGGGATGATCGCCGGGATGTGCACGTAGAAGATCTTCTGGACGACGCCCTGAACGGCCTCGATCGGCGCGTAGAAGACCACGAGCGCGAGCCAGAGCGCGACCAAGCCGAGCGAGGCGGCGCCCACGGCGCGCGCGCTGCCGGCGCGCGCATCGAGGTCGCGCGAGACCCAGACGATCCAGCCGGCCGCGAACGCGACCGAGAGCATGACGAGCGCCGAGACCATCGCGTCAGTCCTCCAGGACGTAGTCGAAGACAAAGTACCCGATCAGCGCGAACACCCAGTCGTAGAGCGCGAAGGCGGCCCACCAAACCCCGGGGATCTCGCGCTCCGCGAGCGCGGCCGCGGTGATCCGCGAGGCGAAGACCAGCACGGGCAGGACCAGCGGGAAGAGCAGGACCGGTAGCAGGAACTCGCGGAAGCGCACCGACACCGACACCGCCGAGAGCAGCGTGCCGAGCGCGGCGAGTCCGATCGCCCCGAGCAGGCCCGCGGCCAGCGCGGCCGGCCAGGCGGCGCTCCAGTCCACGTCGAGAAAGACCGTGAACAGCACGGCCGCCCAGAGCTCGACACCGATCAGTGCCAGCGCGTTCGCGCAGGCCTTCCCGATGAAGACCCAGCCGCGATCGACGGGCGCCTGCACGAGCAACGCGATCGCGCCGCCCTCCGTCTCGGACTGGAACGAGCGCGCGAGCCCGAGCAGCGACGTGAAGAGCAGCACCACCCAGAGCAGCGCCGGCGACCAGGCCAGCCGCTCCTCGCGCGAGGCGGGCAGGACGATGCTGAGCA
>CAZMKX010000701.1:0-2435 GCA_964566375.1 uncultured Myxococcales bacterium | reverse complement strand
CGCGCGAACTCCTCGTCGATGATCACGGTCTTGAGGATGTCCGGCTCCGCGCCGTATCCGCCGTACTCCCTGGGAATGGTGCGCGCGGCGTAGCCGTTCTCGATCAGGAGCTTCTGCCACGCGAGCTGGTCGGCGCCGGGTCGTCCGCCCAGCCCGCCCATGCCGCGCGGCGCGCGCTCCTTGTTCTTCTCCAGGAACTCGCGCACTTCCGCGCGGAAGCTCTCGTACTCCTCTCCGTAGCTCAGGTCCACGGGCTCCTCCTCGGGCTCAGCCGAGCGCCGGCAGCAGGCAAGAGTGGATCGACGCGTCGCCCGGCACCTGCCGCGCGAGCGTGCGGATGGCGAGCTCGGCCTCGCCGAGCTTGAAGTCGTGCGTGTGCATCTTCTCGAGCGGCACTCTCCGCGATTCGATCACGCGGATCGCCTCGGCGTAGCCCGACGACGTCACGCCGATCGCGCCGCGAACCGAGATCTCCTTCATCACGATCTTGTCCGACACGAAGTCCGGCACGGGCTTCATGCCCTTCACCCCCGCCAGCACGATCGTGCCGCCGGGCTTCACGTAGTCGAGCGCGGCCGCCACGGGCTCGGTCGCGTAGGCCGAGACGTCGACGACCACGTCGGCGCCGAGGCCGCCCGTGATCTCGCAGATGCGCGCCTTCGCGTCCTGGTTCTGCACGTCGATCACGTGGTCGGCACCGAAGGCCTTGGCCACCTCGAACTTGGGCGCGTCCGCCTCGAGCCCGGTGACGATGATCGTGCCCGCGCCCACCTCGCGGCAGGCGACGACGCTCGCGAGCCCGCGCTGGCCTGGACCCAGCACTACCACCGTGTCGCCGGGCTGCGTGTCGGGAATCTCGACGGCCCAGCGGAAGCCCGCGCCGAGCGGGTTGAAGAGCACCGCGATTTCCGGCGGCAGCGTGGGATCGACCTTGTGCAGGATCGAGTGCGGGGCGACGTACATGTACTCCGCGTATGCTCCCCACAGACCCGGTGCCTCGGAGAGCGGGATGTACGAGTAGATGCGTCGCGAGCGACACAGGTGATAGCGACCGCGCACGCACTCGACGCAGAACTTGCAGGGCAGCATCGTCTCCACGGCGACGCGGTCGCCCACGTCGACGCCCCAACGTCGGGCGGCGCGGTCGCCGATCTTCTCGATCACGCCGAGCGGCTCGTGCCCGGGGATCAGCGGCAGCGCGACGGGGATCGCGCCCTCGAACTGCTCGTAGTCGCTGCCGCAGATGCCGCAGGCCTCGATGCGCAGGAGCGCGTCGTCGTCCGAGATCTCGGGCAGCGGGATGTCCCGCGGCTCGATCTTCCGGGGCGCGGTCTGCACCATCGCCATGCTCGTCTTCGGGGCCATTGGCGATTTCTCCTATCGTGGTCGATCGCGTCCGATCTTATACGATGGCGCGTCCTCGCGTCGGGGCGGCGTCCGCCTCAGCCCACTACGTACAGGAACTCGCCATGGGAGCCCTTCCAGCGCTCCGCGGCACCCTTCAGCCTCAGGTGCTCCAGGTGCGCGAAGGTCTCGCTGTCGGCCATGGGTCCCCAGCTCCGCTTCTTGAAAAGCTCCTGCGAGAACGCACCGACGCAGGCAGGTCCCAGCGCGCGGGAGATCGCTCCGAGGCGTTCGAGCCGCTGGTGGTGATGGCGCTTGATCGCCTCGACCCGGCCCGGGAGATCGCGGAAGGGATGGCCGTGCGCGGGCAGCACGCGCGCGACGTTCGGAAGCCTCGCGACCTGGTCGAGCGCGTCGAAGAACGACTTCAGCGGATCGGGCTCCGGCGAGAAGCCGGAGATGTGCGGAGTGATGCTCGGCAGGACGTGGTCGCCGGCCAGCAGCGTTCCGCTCTCGGGGTCGTGCAGACACAAGTGATCCGGCGTATGACCCGGCGTGTGCAGGACGAACCACTCGCGCCCGGCCAGCCGCAGGACGTCCGCCTGCTCGACGCGATGCGTGATCGCAGGCATGAACAGCTGGCCGTTGAAGAGGCGCCGCGCGCGCCAGCGCAACCGCGTGAGCAGCCCGAAGCCGCCGCCCCGACCACCCCAGGGCGGGGGCCCGCCGCCCATCGGGCTGCGGGCAACGAGCTCGGTCGGCGCGGCGTGATTCGCGGGAAGGTCCTCGACCGAGACCTCCGGGTCGCCTGCGCCCGGGTAGCCGTAGCCGAAGCCCCGGTGGGCGACGACGCGCGCGTTCGTCTCGCGTGCGATTCGCGCCGCACCCCCGAAGTGGTCCGGGTGGGAGTGCGTGACGATCACGGTGTGGACGTGCCGGGGCTCGAGGTCGGCCTTGCGCAGGCGGTCCCGGATCGCGCGCCAGGTCAGCGGGCCTGGCAGCCCTGGATCGACGAGGGCGACGCCCTCACCGTCGACGAGCGCGTAGCAGTTGACGTGCCCGAGGCCCGGCATCCGGATGGGCAGCTCGAA
>CAZMKX010000700.1:0-2436 GCA_964566375.1 uncultured Myxococcales bacterium | reverse complement strand
CGTTGGAGCTCTACGGGCTCGTCCGTCGGCCGGATCTCGGCGCGGGCATGTGGACAGTGGACACGCACGCGCACGCGATGCCGTGGACGAATCCGCCGCCGCTGCGCGTGAATCTCTCCCCATTCGTGCCGGGCCCGCGGCCGGTCGACGGCGTGCTCGAGCTACCCCAGGGCGAGCTGCTTCCGCTCGGTACTCTGTTGGAGGTGACGTGATGACGTTCGGAATGGTGTTCCTCGCATGCCTGCTCGCGTCGCTCACCGCGTCATGCGTGCTCGCGCTCGTGTTCATGTTGGGGCCGAAGCTCCTCCTTCGGATCTATCGCCCGATGATCGATGCGCACGAGAACGACCTTACGCCGCCCGACATCGACGACGACATCGCGAACGTGATCGAGAGCAGCGAGGCAGAGCTAGGCCGCCGCACGATCATGTTGATCGACGCGATGGAACCCGAGGACGTGCGCAAGCTGCACGCCGTGTTCACGCCCCAGCAGCGCGAGCTGGTCACGCAGATCGTGAACCTCGCCGCGCAGATCGACGAGAGTCGGCCGCGGACGCCGCCCCTCGAAGCGGTCCCATACGAGCGGCAGTGAGAAGGCATCGCTACAGCCCCGCGCGCGAGCGCGAGACGTACCGGCGGAACCTGCTCGCCGATCGGCTTCGCGCGCTCGCCGAGAGCGAAGCGAACCACGATCGCGCGATCGAGCTGCGCGCGGCCGCGCTCACGATCGCGCCGACCGCGTTCGATGCGGAGCCGTCCGTGTGCGACGTGCTCGACGCGCTGCGCGTGCTCTCGCCGGGCGAGTTCGTCGCGCTCGTCGTCGAGCAGCGCGACGCCGTGCCGCGGCTCGTACCCGTGCTCGCGAAGCTGCCCGATCGCGAGTGGGAACGCGTCTCGGTCCCCTATGAGCGTGACTCGTCGACGGACGACGGCGGCCGCATCGATACCTGAGATCGGGCTACCATCGGCCGATGGCACGCCGCGAGCAGCACGATCCCGACTTCGTGCCGGTGCGATTCCTGGGCACGACGGACGACGTCACGACGTGCGACCACTGCGGAAAACCCAATCTCAAAAACACGGTGGCGCTCTCGATCGGTGGGGGCGATGCCGTCTACTACGGGGTCACGTGCGCAGCGCGAGCGCTCCGCCGAACCGCGAAGGAGATCCGCGGCGCGGCGCGCGATGCGGAGCACGAGATCGCGAAGCTGGTCTCTCGAGAGCGTCGGCGGATCGAAGCGCTCAGCTACGAGGAAGGTCGGCAGTGGTTGAACGAGCACGTGCCCGGCCATCGCGACGATCGTTTTCGGCAACTGGAAGCGCTCGGAGGGATGGAGGCCGCGCGCGATGCCGGCATGCCGGACCGACGCCGCTACCGTTGGGAACGCGTCGAGGAGATCGTACGAGAGCGGTTCGCGCGCGGCGAGGTGGGCCCGCTCACGGACGACGACTATCCCGAGGGCGTGGAAGTCTGAGATCGGGGTAGGATCAGGCATGCACACCAGGGCGAAAAAGTGACGCGCCGCGCGATCGGCACTGTGGAAGAGGAAGCCGCACGCGCCCGCGCGACGATCGCGCGTCTCGCGGTCGAGCGAGGCGCCCGCGTTCAACAGCTCGGGGATGCGGCCCAGGCGACAGGACACGAGCGCGACATCGACGCCTATCAGGAAGCGGTGTACGGGCTGCTGACCGATCTCGACGACGAGACGATCGCCGAGATATGGGACGTCGTGTCGGACGAGGCGCGCAACTTCGGACGGCAACAGGGCGACGAGGAAAACGGAGGCTTGGGCGAGCTGACCGCGTGGGCGCTCGCGTACGAGATCACGAACGACGGCAAGAGCGCGCCGAGTGCCGCGCACACGTTCGAGCTCGTCGTCGAGAATGCGCGCGGTGATCGCGCAACGTATCCCGCGCAGCTCGGGCCGGGAGACCGCGGGACCGACGACGAGCTAGCCGCGGCGCTCGTGCAGGCATTCGAGAGCGACCCGAAGATCACGGGCGCTGCGATTCACCAACGCGACGCCGGAGGCTGGTCCCTGCGTGTGCAGGGCATACGCGAGAGCAAGACCGCGCCGATCCGTCTGCTGAGAGCCGGACTCCATCCGATGCCGCTTCCCCGGAGCGCGACCGCGTTTCACGACATGGATCGCGTGCGCGCGGCGCGCGACCTTCAAGGGAAGGACGAGACGGATCGCAACACGACCGTTCAGGTGCGGCGCGGCACGTACGGCACGATCGATGAACAAGCGCGCTCGTATCACGACCGTAACAAGCCGGGGCATAACGTGCTGTGGGACCATGGCGCGTTCGGTGTGTACGAGACGGGCTCGCTGAATCCCGCGAGTGGCGCGGACGCGCCCGCGTCCGCACACCCGCGCCTCGGAGTGTGGTCGCACATGGAGGGCGGCGACGTGATGATGGTCGGCGCGCGCC
>CAZMKX010000699.1:0-2439 GCA_964566375.1 uncultured Myxococcales bacterium | reverse complement strand
CGAGATCCAGGTAGTGGTCGTCGAAGGTCTTGTTCTGTTCGGGGTCGAGCACCTCGAGCAGCGCGGACGACGGGTCGCCGCGGAAGTCCGTCGACATCTTGTCGATCTCGTCGAGCAGGAAGACCGGATTGCCGGTGCCGGCCTTCTTCAAGCCCTGGATGATCTTGCCCGGCAGCGCGCCGATGTACGTGCGGCGGTGGCCGCGGATCTCGGCTTCGTCGCGTACACCACCGAGCGACACGCGCACGAAGTCGCGGTCGGTGGCGCGGGCGATCGAGCGTCCCAGGGACGTCTTGCCCACGCCCGGGGGGCCGACCAGGCACAGGATCGGGCCCTTCATGCTGCCGACGAGGGCGCGCACGGACAGATACTCGAGAATGCGGTCTTTCGGCTTCTCGAGCCCGTAGTGGTCGCCGTCGAGGATCTTCTCCGCCTCTTTGACGTCGACCTTCTCCTGCTTGTACTTGTCCCAGGGTAGCGACAGGATCCAGTCGATGTAGTTCCGCACGACGGTCGCCTCGGCGGACATCGGCGACATCATCTTGAGCTTGCGGATCTCCTTCTTGCAGCGGTCCTCCGCGTGCTCGGGAAGCGAGTGCTCGGCGAGCTTCTCCTCCAGCTCCTGGATCTCGTTCTTGAACTCGTCGCGTTCGCCGAGCTCCTTCTGGATCGCCCGCATCTGCTCGTTCAGGTAGTACTCCTTCTGGGAGCGCTCCATCTGCTTCTTGACGCGGGAGCGGATGCGACCTTCCACCTGCAGCACGTCGATCTCGCCCTGCAGGAGCGCGTAGATCTCCTCGAGCCGCGCGCGCGCGCTGGTGATCTCGAGAATGCGCTGCTTCTCTTCGACGTTCAGGTTCAGGTGCGCGACGACGATGTCGGCCAGTCGCGCGGGCTCGGTGACGCTGGCGACGGTCGTGACCATCTCCGGCGGAACCTTCTTGTTCAGCTTCACGTAGTTCTCGAAGGCCGCGTTCACGGAGCGCATCAGCGCCTCGGTCTCGACCGAGGTCTCGTCGTTCTCCTCGACCACCTCGATCTTCACCGCGAGGAAGTCGTTGCCCTCGCCCCACTCGCGCACGCGCGCGCGCTTCTTGCCCTCGACGAGCACCTTCACGGTGCCGTCGGGCAGACGCACGAGCTGCACGATCGAGCCGAGCGTGCCCAGCTCGTGGATCTCCTCGCGCCCGGGGTCGTCCGACTTGGCGTCCTTCTGCGCGGCCAGCAGGAGCGTGCGGTCGCCCGCCATCGCGCGCTCGAGCGCGCGGACCGACTTCTCGCGCCCGACGAAGAGCGGCACCACCATGTGCGGGAACACGACGATGTCGCGCAACGGCAGCAGGGGGACCAGCCCCGTCTTCCCGGGAACGCTCGCTCCGCCTTCCTTTTCGTCGTCGCCCTTGAAGAAAGCCATGGGCGTTTCCTTAAGTTGCGAGCGCTACGCGCTCTCGGCCTGCGGTACGTACACCATCATGGGCTCGGCCCCGTGACGGACGACCTCTTCGTTGATGACGACCTCCGAGATGTCGTCGCGCGACGGGATGTCGTACATGATGTCGAGCATCATTCCCTCGAGGATCGAGCGCAGCCCGCGCGCTCCGGACTTCCGCTTGATCGCCTCCTGCGCCACCGCGCGCAGCGCGCCGTCGCTGAAGCGGAGCGTGACGCCCTCGAGCTCGAGCAGCTTCTGGTACTGCTTCACGAGCGCGTTCTTCGGCTCGGTCAGGATCTTGTAGAGCGCCTCTTCGGACAGCTCCTCGAGCGTCGCCACGACCGGCAGGCGGCCGACGAACTCGGGGATCATCCCGAACTTCAGCAAATCCTCCGTCTGGATGTGGCGGAAGAGCTCGCCGAGCTTGCGCTGCTTGCGGCGCAGCTCCGCGCCGAAGCCCAGGCCCTGCACGCCCGTGCGCCGCTCGATCACGTCCTCGATGCCGTGGAAGGCGCCGCCGCAGATGAACAGGATGTTCGTCGTGTCGACCTGCACGAACTCCTGCTGCGGGTGCTTGCGTCCACCCTTGGGCGGAACGTTCGCGATCGTGCCTTCGATGATCTTGAGCAATGCCTGCTGGACGCCCTCGCCCGAGACGTCTCGGGTGATCGACGGGTTCTCGCTCTTGCGCGCGATCTTGTCGATCTCGTCGATGTACACGATCCCGCGCTGCGCGCGCTCCACGTCGTAGTTCGCGGACTGGAGCAGGTTCAGGATGATGTTCTCGACGTCCTCACCGACGTAGCCGGCCTCGGTGAGCGTCGTCGCGTCCGCGATCGTGAACGGAACGTCGATGATCTTGGCCAGCGTCTGCGCGAGCAGCGTCTTGCCGCAGCCCGTCGGTCCGAGCAGCAGGATGTTCGACTTCTGCAGCTCGACGTCGCCGACCACCGACTGGTTCTCGATGCGCCGGTAGTGGTTGTGCACCGCCACCGAGAGGATCTTCT